>JBKPRX010000013.1:0-58137 GCA_046734795.1 Actinomycetota bacterium | reverse complement strand
GCCGCCGCCTCTGCCGACACTGCGCCGTGCTCGGCAAGCACTGCCCTGGGAACGCCGAGCTCGCGCTCCTTCCACTCGTTCGCGTAGGCGACGACGGCGCCGACGAACACGTCGCTCGACCCCGGAACGCTCGTGAGGCGGCCGGCGACAAGGCCGCCGGTGCACGACTCAGCGGTCGCAAGCGTCAGTCCGGCCGCACGGCAGAGATCGAGCACATGCGCTTCGACCGGCGCGTCGTCACGGGCGAAGAGCCACTGCGCAACCGGCTCGACGAGCCGCGCCTCGAGCTCATCTGCGCGCGTCTCGGCACCAGGCTCGACGACGAGGTCGACGTGGATCTCGAAGTCGCGCGCGCAGATCGTCACCTCGACCCCGTCCTGCTCCCCGCCGGCATCTGCAAGGGCCCGCGCGACAGCAGACTCGCTCGCCCCGAAGAAGCGCAGCACCCGACGCTCCGGAGGCCGCGCGTGCGTCAGCAGCCGTTGGAACGGTCGCGAGGCGATCGCGTTCGGCCAGAGACGCTGAAGCTCCGGCGGTGGTCCCGGCAGGACGACGACGACCGCGTTTCCTGCTTCGAGCACGAGCCCCGGCGCGGTGCCCGCGAGGCCGATCACAATTGCTCCGTCCGGCACGGTCGCCTGCTTCGTCACGCCCGCCTCGAAATCGGCGTACGGCCGTCGGAGGCGGTCCGCAATCAGCCGTGAGAACGCCTCGATCTCACGTTCGAGCTCGGTGTCGACGTGAAGCTCGACCCCCGCGGCGCGCGCGACGAGCTCGACCGTGCGGTCGTCGTGCGTCGGGCCGAGACCCCCGGACACGAAGCACGCGTCGGCCTCGAGGCCTTCGCGAAGGGCGTCTTCGAGCTCGGCCGGGTCGTCGCCGACGATCGCGATGCGTGCGGGCTCGAGCCCGAGCCGAAGCGCCTCCGCCGCGAGGAACGGACCATTCCGATCGAAGCGGTCGCCGCGGACGAGCTCGCTGCCCGTGACGACGACGACCGCCCGCGGTCGCCTCGACACCTAGCGCTCGGCCGGCCTCAGGCCGCGCTTCGTCACGATCGCGCTGAACGGGCCGCGCTGTGGCAACGACAGCGTCTTGCCGTTCATCGTCATGCGCAAAGCACGCGGGACGCGGATCCGCAACCACAAGCGTCGACCCGTGCGCTCGATCGTCTCACCACGCTGGATCGTTCCGGCGAAGACGGGCTCGCCACGTTCGGTTCCGTTCCGGATCTCGACCATCGTTGCCGCGCGCACACCGGTCAGCCGCAAACGGACGGAAGGCTTCGCGACGACCGGTTGTGCACCGAACGATGTCTGTTGCTCCGCACCGCCGTACCGCCAGGCCGCGATCACGAGCGCCGTCACGACCGCAATCCCGAGGAGCGCGAGCACGAGCACGCGCGACTCGAGCCGCCGGTCGTGTCTCGTCGGCCGGTACGGGATGCGCTGCGGCCGGATCGCCTCTTCGGATTCGACGACGTAGCGCGAGTTGAACTCGTCGACGTAGAGCTGCCCGTCGAGGCCGAGGTAGTCCGAGTAGGAGCGCAGGAACCCCTTGACGTACGTGTCACCCGGCAGCACGGCGAACTGCTCGTCCTCGAGGGCCCGAAGGTACTTGCCGCGGATCTTCGTGGCCTGCTCGATCGCCGGAAAGTCGAGTCCCTGACGCACACGCGCCTCGCGCAGGCTGTTGCCGATCTCGAACACCGGCGCATCCTAGCCCGGTCTCGGCGGCATTTCGACTACTCGAGCCGCAGGAGCAGCTCGTAGAAGCCGACGGAGATCGCTGCCGTCACGGCAATGCAGACCGCCAGGAACCCGAGGGCTCGAGCGGCCCGGGCACGGCCCTCCCCCCCGGCCCGGCCGAGCGTCCACTGGATGCGGGCTTTCGCGAGATTCGAGAGGCCCACGGCCAGGAGTCCGAAGAGCGCTGCGACCGGCACCGCCCACGAGGCGTCGACGAGCTGGATCGACCGGAGCTGCTTCGCCGCGGCGATCGCGCCGGGGATGACGAGAACGCCGGCGAGCCCGATCAGGACTGCGAACGACGCGCGGTGGTTCGTCCGGCGCACGCCGCGATGCTAGCGCGGCGCTCCGCCGTCACGAGGGGGTCTAGCGCACGATGACCGAGGCGTCCTCGATCAGCACGCGCCTCGGCTTCGAGCCTTCGTAGCCGCTGATCACGCCGCGCCGCTCGAGCATGTCGATCAGCCGTCCGGCACGCGTGTAGCCGACGCGCAGGCGGCGCTGCAAAAGCGAGACGGACGCGGTCTGCGTCTGGACGACGATCTCGATCGCCTTGTCGAGCAACGGATCGTCGTCGGGGTCGAAGTCGCCGTGCAGATCGTCCCCGTCGACGCCGTCGGCGAAGACCTGCGGCAGCTCGAGGTACCCCTCGTCGAGCTCCGGCTCGCGTTGGCGCGTCTGCTCGACGACGAGCGCGATTTCCTCTTCGCTCACGTACGCGCCTTGAAGCCTTTGCAGTCGCGACGAGCCGAGGGGCTTGAAGAGCATGTCGCCCTGGCCGAGGAGACTCTCCGCGCCGTTCGCGTCGAGAATCACGCGCGAGTCCGTCTGGCTCGACACCGCGAACGCGATCCGGCTCGGCACGTTCGCCTTGATCATCCCCGTGATCACGTCGACGGACGGCCGCTGCGTCGCGAGCACGAGGTGGATGCCGACGGCGCGGCTCTTCTGCGCGAGACGGATGACGGCGTCCTCGACCGCTTGCGGCGAGACCATCATCAGGTCGGCGAGCTCGTCGATCACGACCATGAGATACGGAAGCTGCTTCTCGCCCTTGCGGCGAAGCGCGCGGTTCGCCTCCGGGAGGTTTCGTGCGCGCAAGGATGCGAGCTGCTCGTAGCGCCGCTCCATCTCCGCGCAGCAGTTGGCGAGCACGGCGCTCGCTTCCTTGGGGCTCGACACGACGGGCGTCAGGAGATGCGGAATCGACTCGTAGTGGCTGAGCTCGACGCGCTTCGGATCGACGAGGATCATCCGCACCTCGTCCGGAGTCGCCCGCAAGAGGATCGACGTGAGGATCGTGTTGATGCAACCGGACTTGCCCGAGCCCGTCGTGCCGGCGATCAGTACGTGCGGCATCCGCGCGAGATCCGCCCACACCGGCGAGCCGCCGATGTCCTTGCCGAGCCACACCGACACCGGGCTGGCGGTTGCCGGCAGCTCGGCGAAGATGTCGCCGAGCGTGACGATGTTCGGGCTCAGGTTGGGCAGCTCGACGCCAACCGCCTGCTTTCCCGGGATCGGCGCAAGGATCCGGATCTCGGTCGTCGCGAGCGCATACGAAAGGTCGTCCTTGAGCGCGGCGACCTTCGCGACCTTCGTTCCCGGCGCGAGCTGGAGCTCGTAGCGCGTTACGCGCGGGCCCGAGATCTGTCCCACGACGTTCGCATCGACGCCGAAGTGCGCGAGCGTCTCGACGAGCAGGTCGGCGACGTGTGCGGCTGCCTCCTTCGAGCCGCCGACGGCGGGTTGTGAGCGCCGGAGAACGGCCGCATCCGGAAGCGTGTACTCCGGCGCCGGTGCTTGCTCGGCCAGGAAGAGCGTCTCCTGCGACGGCTGGTCGTCGTCGCTCACGAGCGACTCCTGGCTCGCCTCGCCAGGCCACGTGAGGAGCGACGGCGGATCGATCGGCGAGGGATCGCCGACGACGTCCGGGAACCGCTCCTCGGCGTCGATCGGCGGTGCGGTTCGCCGCGGGGGTGGTGGCTCGACTGCGGCGTGAGCGAGCGCGGTCTCGCGCTGGCGCGGCCGCGCGCGTCGCGCACCCTGCGCTACCGCATGGTGTGACGCACGCACGAGAGCGCCGACCGACGCGCCCGAGAGGAGAACTGCGGCGACGACGAGGAGAAACACGCCGAGGATTGTCGAACCCGTCGCGCCGACAGCCAGGCCGACACCGCCGCCGAGGGCCTGGCCCAAGTAGCCGCCGTGGTCACTCCCGAGCGCGACGGTGATGCCGACCGCAAGGATGACGAGGCCGGTGCGGAACGGCTTCACGTTCACGAGTTCGCTGCGACCAACCGCGAGCGCACCGACAACGAGAAGCGCAATCGGCAGCCCGTACGCCGCGGCGCCGACGAGCGCCTCGAGCCCGCGAGCGAGCGCTGCGCCGACGTAGCCGCCGTTCCAGCCGAAGTACATGACGGCGACGAGAAAGAGCCCGAGCGCGACCAGGCCGAGGCCAAGGAGCTCGTGGTGCGACCCGGCCTGCGTCGCCTTCGTCCGCCCACGCGCCGCCCGCCGCGGGCGCAGCGAGAAAGACCGCCTCTTCCGGCGCGGCATGCCACGGTGTTCTGCTCGGCGCGAGAACTTCCTGCGTCAGGCGTCGAGCGACTCGATGCGACTGCAGAGGAGCTCGAGGAAGCGGTCTGCGTCGACGTCGAGGGCGACCTGCGCGTTCGGCGGCTCGCCTTCGATGATCTCCGTGCGCCCGCGGTTCGCGTCGTCCGTGTGGATCCGCACGTGAACGTGCTGCGTGCGGACGAGCGTCGGCTCGATCGCGACCGCGACCGCAAGCGCATCGTGGATCGGCGAGCCGTCCCAGCCGTAGCGCTCTTTGTGGAAACGACCGTAGAAGTCGAGCAGCTCGGCCACGAAGCGGCCGATGCGCCCGCTCGCGCGCAGCCGCTCGCGATGGTGCTCATGGGCGAGCGCCCGATGCGTGACGTCGAGGCCGACCATCGTCAGGTCGCCGCCCGCCGCGAAGACGCGCGCCGCGGCGTCCGGGTCGACGAACGCGTTGAACTCCGCCGCTTTTGTGACGTTGCCTTCGCCCGCCGCCCCGCCCATCCAGACGATGCGTTCGGGCCGGGCTCCGCGGTCGAGCGCGTTCGCGACGTTCGTGAGAGGACCGGTCGGAACGAGCACGACGCCCGGCTCGAGCTGGTCGGCGATGAACTGCGCGGCGTCTTCGTCCAGAGAAACCGCGTCGCTCGGCTCCGGCAGGTCGCTGGGCCCGTCGAGACCCGTCTCGCCGTGGACGTTCGGAGCGGTTCGAAGCTCGCGCGCGAGCGGCTCCGACGCGCCGCGCGCGACGCGAATGTCCGTCCGTCCCGCGAGCGTGAGGACGACGAGCGCATTCCGCGTCGTTCGCTCAATCGTCTGGTTTCCCGCAACGGTCGTGATGCCGCGCACCTCGAGCTCCGGGCTCGCGAGCGCGAGCAGGATCGCGATCGCGTCGTCGTGGCCGGGATCACAATCGAGGAGGATCGGCGTCGTCATCGCGCCAGGATCTCGTCGAGCTCGGCGGCGGTCGGAAGCGACGGCTGCGCGCCGAAGCGAGAGGCGGCGAGCGCGCCGGCGGCGCACGCGCGCGCAAGGGCGTCGCGGTGGTCGCGACCTTCGAGGAGCGACACGACGAAGCACGCGGTGAACGCGTCGCCCGCCGCGGTGCCGTCGACGGCCGCGATCTCCGGCGGCTGGGCCCGTGCGACTTCGACGCCGTCCTCGAGCAGCGCCGCACCCGCCGCGCCTTCCGTGACGACGACGACGCCTCGTCGCTCACCGAGCGCCGCGAGCTCGTGGCGGTTTGCGATCGTGACGTCTGCATCCGGGATGCGCCCGCTCGTCGCTGGCGCGGCGTTCAGGAAGAAGAGGCCTTCTGTGTTCGCGGCAACCCGCTCGACGACATCGATCGGGATCTCGAGTTGCGCGAGGACCGCGTCCTCGACGCGCGAGTCCGGCGGCTCGAGGTCGGCGTTCGCGCCCGGCGCAACGACAATCGTGTTCTCGCCGGCCGCGTCAACGTTGATGAGGGCAACCCCGGTCGGGCGCGCCGAGCGCTGGAGCGCGAGCCCGACGCCCGCGTCGCGCAGTTCGACGAGCGCCTCCTCGGCGTGATCGTCAGAGCCGACGCAGCAGACGAACGTCACCTCGGCGCCGAGCCGAGCCGCGGCGACGGCCTGGTTTGCGCCCTTGCCACCGGGAACGCGAGCAAACGTCGCGCCGCCGATCGTCTCGCCCGGTCTCGGCAGACGCTCCGAGCGCGCGACGAGGTCGAGGTTGACCGAGCCGACGACGGTGAGCCGCACCACGCGGCCGCACCCTAACGCGCAACGTCAGCGGCTAGAGCGAGCGTGCGCGGCGGCTCTTGTCGCCGCCGCGCCCGCCGTTTCCCCAGAGGGCGCTACCGCGCGCCTCGATCGGTCCGACTTGGATCTGCCGCATCGATCCGTTCCCTCGTGTCCTATTCGGCCCAGCTCGCAGCGGTCCCGTGCGATGCTGCCCAGCTCGCATCGCTCGTCGTGCCCGCCGCCCAGCTGGCCGACGCCCAGCTCGCGTCCGCCCAGCTCGCAGTCGACCAGCTCGCAGCCGACCAGCTTGCACTCGACCAGCTTGCATTCGACCAGCTTGCGGTCGACCAGCTCGCGGTCGTGCTCACGTAGCTCGCCCACTTGTTGAAGTCGAAGGCCCGCTTGCCGGTCGAGTCGGTGACGACGAACTTGTTCAGGTTCTCGTTCGGGTTCGGTGCGGACGCAACCGCAGCCGCCGCCGCACCGTCCACCTGGCCGACGCCGGCTGCTACGCCGGCCGCCAGCGGCCTTGCAGTGAGCATGAGGGCGCCCTTCACCTGGTCGGGCGTCCAGCCCGGGTGCCGCGCGAGGATCTGCGCGACAGTGCCAGAGACGGCAGCGGCAGAGAAGGACGTGCCGGACATCCACATGGTCGTCGACTGCCCGTACAGCGGCAACGAGCACCAGTAGATCGCACAGTAGAGCCGGTCGGGAAAGAGGCTCGTCAGTGTCGTGCCCATCACCGTCGGCATCATCATGTAGCGCCCGGGAGCGGAGATCTCC
Source organism: Actinomycetota bacterium (assembly GCA_046734795.1). Classification (GTDB taxonomy): domain Bacteria; phylum Actinomycetota; class Thermoleophilia; order Gaiellales; family Gaiellaceae; genus JBKPRX01. The sequence goes on along the minus strand of JBKPRX010000013.1, from coordinate 51,314 downwards.
GGCTTCTGGTAGCCGTCGATCGTGTGCCCGAAGGCCGACCAAGACGGGACAGTGTTGTCGCCGTAGCTGCTCGACGAGCGAACGTCGGTCGCACCTACCGTGATCACGAACGGGTCGTTCCCCGGGGCGAATGACATATCCGTCGCCGAGCCGTTGCCGTAGTTGCCGGCCGCAGTGACGACGACGACGTTCCCGTTCAGCCAGAGATTCTCGACGGCGCGATCGAGCGGATCGCTCTTGTAGCTCGTCTGGGTGACACCCGACATCGAGAAGTTGGCAACGCGGATGTTGTACTTGACCCGGTTGGCCATGATCCAGTCGATTGCGGTGAGGACGTCGCTCGTGAGCGAGAGGCCCGTCTCGTTCGCCGTGCGCAGCATCACGATCGGCGCTTGCTGCGCAACGCCGCCGTTGAACGCACCCGCGTCGTCGCCCGCTGCGACTCCCGCGACCATCGTCCCGTGGCCCTCGAAGTTGTTCACGGCACCGCTCGTTGCGCATGTCGAGCAGAACGAGACGTTCGCCTTGATTCGGTAGCCGAAGAGCGACGTGTTGTCGGAGTCGATGCCGCTGTCGACGAACGCGATCGCCGGCGACGCGGGCGCGGGGTTCCAGTACGAACCCAGGAGCGACTTGACGTCCGCCTCGCCGCTGTCGCGCCAGAACTCGGTCGAGCGGTAAGAGGCGGCAGAGAGCGTCTCGTCCGGTGTGATCGACTCGATGTGCGGATGGCGCGCGAGTTTGAGCAGATCTTTACCGGTCAGATCCGCGGAAACGCCCGTGATCGACATGTATGTCTGCTTGGACTTGCCGTTCTCGCTGCGCACGTCGTTTGCCACGTCGTCGCTGCCGCGATCCTTATCGCCCTGAACGATGACGTGGAAGACCCGGGACGGATTGTCCGTGGCCTGCGCGATCAGGGTTTCGGGGACGAGCGCACGAACCTTGTCCTTGCCGGAGCCGTCGCCCGCGCTCGCCGCGCCCGCGAGAATACCGGCGAGTAGCGCGCAAACTGACACCGACGTGGCGAGCCTGCGCCTTGCCGTCCCGCTCTGGCCGCCACGCTTCCCATTTCCCCAAAGTGCACTATCGCGCACTTCCGAGCCTCCCTGGATCCGCCGCATGAATCCCTTCCTCCTCGTCGCCTTGTCGCGACGTCGCAGTCCGCCGCAGGCGCAACGTAGTGAGGGTCTCTCACCCGGGCATCACCCTTCCGGTGTCCTAAAAGCCCTCGTTCGAGGGATTCGTCAGGCTGCGAGCGCGCGCAGATCGTCGACGGCGCGGCCGAGGAGGTTCTCTCGCAGATCGAAGAGACCTGCCCACAAACCGGCTGCATCGGGTACGGCGTCGATGCGGGCGGCTGCACTGAGACCCTCGAGCGCGCGTACGAGAACGGCGAGCTCGAGATAGACCTGCGCAACGCGGACAGCCGAGGCGTGCACGCCTGCGCGTTCGAGGACCGCCGCCCAGTCGACGAGCTCGGCGGCGCCGGGCTCCCCGTACCACGACCGGCTCTCGGCGTGTGGATGGCCGAGCTCGACGAGGTAGCGCTCGAGCGGCGCCTCAAGTCCTGCGACGGCCGCTTCCGCGCGCTCGGCTGCCCGGCGGAGAGCCGCTTCTCGGCCGCCGGCGGTGGCCGGACGGGCATCCCCGCGGCCCCATCGCTCCAGCAGGCGGCAAAACGCGAGCCCAGAAGCCTCGCACGCGGCGAGCTGCCCGGCGAGGCGCCGCGCGGTCGCCTGGACCGGCGCGTGCCGCTCGAGCACGGCAGCCCACTCGGGTCCCGACGGCTCGGCGTCGGCGCGTTCGCGGCTGACGTCCTGCGTGCTCACAGCTCCACGATCACCGGCAGGATCATCGGCCGGCGGCCCGTGCGGTCGTAGACAATTCCCCCGAGCGCGTCGTGGACGTGCTCTTGGAGGAGCTTCACCTCGTCGACCTGATCCTCGAGCAGTCGTTCGAGCACGTCGCGCGCTTCCGTCCGCAGCTCTTCGAGCAGCGCATCTGCACCCTCGCCGAAGCCGCGCGCGATCAGCTCGGGCGGCGCCGTCATGCCGCCGCCGTTCGCGGTCGAGAGCGTCGTCACGACGATGAGGACTCCGTCTTCCGCGAGCTTCCGGCGGTCGCGGAGCGCGACGTCGTGCACGTCACCGACGCCGAGCCCATCCACGAAGGTGACCCCCGCGTCGACCTGGTCGACGATCCGGGCGCCGCTGGCGTCGAGCTCGATCACCGACCCGTTCTCCGCGAGGACGATCCGCTCGTCCGGCACTCCGGCTTCCCGCGCGAGCTGCGCATGAGCCGCGAGCATGCGGAACTCGCCGTGGATCGGCATGACGCTTCGCGGTCGGAGCAGCGAGATGATCGTGCGCAGCTCTTCCTTGCACGCGTGCCCGGAGACGTGCACCGGGGCGTTGTCCTCGTGCAGCACCTCCGCGCCTGCCTTTGCAAGCCGGTTGATCGCGTCGTGCACCCGCAGCTCGTTTCCCGGAATCGGTTTCGCGGAGATGATCACGGTGTCGCCGCGCTCCACGGAGACAGCTGGATGGTCGCCGTACGCGATTCGTGTCAACGCCGACAAAGGCTCGCCCTGGCTGCCGGTGCAGAGAATCAACTGCTGCTCGGGCGGCAGCTCTTGGAGCTCGTTCGGCCGCACGATGATTCCGTCGGGCACGTCTGCGTAGCCGAGGTTGCGCGCGATGTTGATGTTCTTCCGCATCGACCGACCGACGAGCGCCACCTTCCGGCCCGAGTCGACGGCGACGTCGATCGCCTGCTGCATGCGATGGACGTTGGAGGCAAACGACGAGACGAGCACGCGGCCCGTCCGCGCCGGGATGATCTGCCGGAAAGCCTCGCCGACGACGCGCTCGGACGGCGTCACTCCCGCTCGCTCGGCGTTCGTCGAGTCGCCGAGCAGCAGGTCGACGCCACGGTTCCCGAGCTCGGCAAGCCGGCCGACGTCGGTCTTCATCCCGTCGATCGGCGTGTGGTCGATCTTGTAGTCGCCGGTGTGGACGATCAGGCCGCCGGGCGTGTCGATCGCAAGCGCGACTGCATCGGGGATCGAGTGCGCCATGCGCACGAGCTCGACCCGGAACGGGCCGACCTCGATCGGCTCGTCCTCGGGACTTGCCTCCCGCAGCTCCGAAACGCGGAGCAAACCGTGCTCGTCGAGCTTCGACTTGACGAGCCCGAGCGTAAGCCGTGTCGCCCAAACCTGCGGGACGCGCACTTCGCGCAGGAGATACGGAAGCGCACCGACGTGATCTTCGTGGCCGTGCGTGAGAACGACGCCGCGGATCATCTCCTCGCGGTCGCGCAAATAGCCGAAGTCCGGCAGTACGAGGTCGACGCCAAGATGCTCGTCGCGTGGGAACGCGAGGCCCGCGTCGACGACGATGATCGAACCGGCCGCCTCGATCGCGGTCATGTTCTTGCCCACCTCGCCGAGCCCGCCGAGCGGGATGATGCGCGTGACGCCGTCGGCCATGAGGCTAGGCGGCCGCTGCGGGCTCGAGCAGCCCGAGGCGATCCAGGCAGTCGGAGATGCGAGCGAGCTCGTCGGCGTCTGCCTCGACGAGCGGTAGCCGCGGTGCGCCGACGTTGCGTCCGAGCTGGTTCAACGCAGCTTTGATGGCAATCGGGTTCGTCACGACCTTCAGCAGCTCGTACGCAGGTGCGAGTTCGCGATCGATTTGCGCGGCTCGCTCAGGGTCGCCCGCCTCGAACGCTGTGATCAACTCGCGCATGCGCGATCCGACGACGTGCGCCGTCACCGAGATGACGCCTTTTCCGCCGAGCTCGAGGTGCCTCAGGAGCAACGGATCGTCGCCCGCATAGAGATCGAGCCCGAACTCGACGATCGCGCGCGCCTGGTCGAGATCGTCGTGCGCCTGCTTGACCGCCGTTACATTCGGGACCTTCGCGAGCTCACCGAAGGTGTGCGTCTCGATCACGTTCACGGTCCGGACCGGGATGTTGTAGACAATCACTTGCTTGTCGGTGGCGGCCGCGACGGCGCGGATGTGCTCGACGAAGCCGCGCATCGGCGGCTTCACGTAGTACGGATAGACGACGAGGAACCCGTCGACTCCGGTCTCGTGCGCCCGTTCGGTCAGATGGACGGAATGCGCGGTCGAATACGTGCCGGTTCCGGCGATCACCTTCGCGCGGTTACCGACCGCCTCGACAGCCGCCGTGCAGAGCTCGATCTTCTCGTCGTCGGTGAGCGTCGCGCCCTCACCCGTGCTGCCGAAAACGACGAGGCCGTCGCTGCCGTTCGCGACGAGCTCACGCGCCAGGTCCTGGAACGCGTCCAGGTTCACCGAGCCGTCCGTTTGAAACGGCGTCACGATTGCGGTCAGCACCTCGGCAGGCACGAAAGACATCCTAGAGCAGGGTCTCGAGGCCGGTCGTCAGCCCCGGCGGCAGCTCCGCCAGCTTCGAGAGCGCAAGCAGAACACCGGGCGCGAACGCTTCACGCGCGAACGTGTCGTGGCGGATCGTCAGAAGCTCCCCGTCGCCACCGAGCAACACCTCCTGGTGCGCAACGAGCCCCGGCAGCCGGACGGAGTGAATCGACGCGCCGCCGGGGATGAGCGCCGCGGTCGCTCTCGCCGTGCCCGACGGCGCGTCCTTTTTCGCCTCGTTGTGCAGCTCGACGATCTCCGCGCGAGGAATGTAGGCCGCAGCCTCGGCGGCGAATCGCATCATCAAGACGGCGCCGATCGAGAAGTTCGGCGCAACGAAAAGCGCCACACCGCGCTCTCGCGCCAGCTCGCCGAGCTCCGCCGGATCCCAACCAGTCGTGCCGACGATCGCCGGAACGCCGTGCTCGATCGCTTCGCGAACCGTCGCAGGCGCGGCGTCGGGCGCCGTGAAGTCGACGGCGGCCTCGAACCCGTCGAACGACCGAGGCTCTCCGACCTCGAATCCCGTCACCTCGTGGCCGGCAGCCGCGAGCGCAGGCACGAGCGCGCGCCCGACCTTCCCCTCGCGGCCGAAGAACGCGACCTTCATGCCGCTGCGCGCGTGGCGAGCGTCGGGCTGATCGTCTTCACGACCTCCGCGAAGCGCGCGTCGTCCGGCCCGATCCCCGCCACCGACAACCGATCCGGAGCAAAGAGAACGGCCGCGAGCTCGGCGACGGTGTCCGCATCGACGGCGTCGATCTCGGCCATGAGCCGGTCGAGGCTGAGGATCTCCGTCTCCGTGACGAGCGACTTCCCGAGCCGGCTCATGCGCGCAGACGTGGACTCCATCGACAAGACGAGCCGTCCTTTCAGGCTGTCCTTCGCCCGCTCGAGCTCGCCAGGCTGGAACCGCCCCGCGCCGAGCTCGCCGAGCTGCTCGAGGCAGATCTCGATGCAGCTCGCGACGTTTTCTTGCCGCGTTCCGACGTAGACGCCGACGAGCCCCGTGTCCGTGTAGTGGCTGACGAAGCTCCACACCGCGTACGCCATTCCGCGCTTCTCACGGATTTCCTGGAACAGGCGCGACGAGGCGGATCCGCCGAGGATGCTGTCGAGCACGGCGATCGCGAAGCGTTTCGGATCGGAGCGCGCGACTCCGGGCGCGCCGAGACACAGGTGGTATTGCTCGGTGTCCTTGCGGTTGAAGACGCAGCCCGCGGGAGGCGCCTTGACGAGCAGCGAGCGCGGACGCAGGCCGCGCGCGGGCGCCTCGCGCTCCGCCTCGACCTTCCGTAGGAGCCGGACGAACTTCTGGTGTGTGAGATTGCCCGCGGCGGCGATGACGACGTTGCCGCTCGTGTATGCACTGCGGTGGAAGCCGGCGACGGCGCGGCGGCTCACCGACGAGATCACCTCAGCGGTGCCGAGGACCGGACGGCCGAGCGGGTGCGTTCCGAAGACGGCGGCGGAGAAGAGATCGTGGACGAGGTCCTGCGGCGTATCCTCGTACATGGCGATCTCCTCGAGGACGACCTCGCGCTCCTGGTCCAGGTCTTCGAACGACGGCGCGAACACCATGTCGTACATGACCGCGAGTGCTTGCTCGACGTGCTGGTCGGCCACGCGCGTGTAGACGACGGTGTGCTCGCGCGAGGTCGCCGCGTTCAGCTCAGCGCCCATTCGGTCGAAGATCTCGGCGATCTCCTGCGCGTTGTAGCTCTGCGAACCCTTGAACAAGAGATGCTCGATGAAGTGCGAGACGCCGGCGCGCTCTCCGCGCTCGTCGCGCGAACCGACGCCGATCCAGAACCCGAGCGCCACCGAGCGGACTCCCGGGATTCGCTCCGAGACGACCCGTTCGCCGCCGTCGAGCTCCGAGATCGCGAATTCCTCCACCCCGCGATCGTACTGCGGCCGCAACCGTAAGAGAGCGCGCGGGCTAGGCGAACACGAGATCGCCGCCGCCGCGCTTTGCGGCATAGAGCGCCTCGTCCGCGAGGCGATAGAGCGCCTGAGCGTCGGCAGCGTGCGTCGGGCATGCGGCGACGCCGAAGCTCGCGCGCAGGTTTTGGAGCCGCTCGTCCTCGAGCGCGGCGAGCATCGTCGTGACGCGGTTGACGACAGCGCGTGCGTCCTCGTCGGCCGCCTCGACGAGCAGCAGGGCGAACTCGTCGCCGCCGACGCGGAACGCACCGTCTTCACGACGGAGCGCGTCGACGAGCACCTGGCCAAGTGCACGCAGCGCGTCGTCTCCTGCAGAGTGGCCGTAACGGTCGTTCAACGCCTTGAACCCGTCGAGGTCGCAGAGGACGAGGCTGAACAAGCGGTTGTGCCGCACCGCGGCCGCGACCTCCGCGTCGAGCCGGCTCATGAACGCTCTCCGGTTCAAGAGCCGCGTGAGCGGATCGTGGTCGGCAAGGAAGCGCAGCTCTTGCAGCTGCGAAGCGCCAAGGATTGCCGCGGTCGTCTGGTTCGCGAACACGCGCAGCGCCTGCAGCCGCTCTTGGTCGGGCAGTAGCCGATCGCCCGGATCGTCCGCTTGCACGACGCCGACGAGCCGGCTCCCGCGGTCATAGAGCGGCACGACGAGCCAGTGGTCGCGCCACGCCCACGGCCCGCGGCCGTTCCGGCTCGACGCACGGACCGCCTTCACGGGCGCGTCCTCGGGCGGAACGAGGTAGCAGCCTTCGATCTCGTACTTGGAATCGAGGAGCGGCTTCAGCGTCTTCACCGTCAGCGCGGTCACGCCGCTCCGCGTGCCAACGGTTGCGCGCGCTTCGAGCCGGCCGGTAAGCGCGTCGGCGAGATGGATCGAGACGCGCATGAAGCCGAGGGCGTCGCGGATCGCGTGACATACCGCCGGCAGGATCATCTCGATCGACGAGGCCGACGAGAGCCACGACGACACGGACAGCAACTGGGCGAGCGCGAGCCGGTGGCGGTTGTCCAGCGCCGTTTCCTGCGCGTCCTGCACCGCAATCGCAGCGTGGTCGGCGATCGCGACGAGAACATCGAGATCGTCGTCGGAAGGGCGAAGGCCGGACTTTGGCTCGTCGACGGAGACGAGGCCGAGCATGTGGCCGTTCGTGTGGCGCATCGGCACGACCAGCGCGTCGTGCGGATGCCACGCATCCTCGACGTCGAGCGGCTCGTACTCCGGCGAGTAACGCGGCTCGAGCTCCGCCGCGGTCAAGCCGTCGTGGGGAACGAAGTACGCACCGCGGCGGAGAAAGTGGGCGTCCAGAAGCGGCGCCAGCTCCGACTCGCTCCGTGAGATTCCGAGCAGCGCTTCGCGAGCCTGGTCGTTACCGCGGACCGACGCGACGCAGTAGTCGTCCCAGGCGTGGCGGTAGACGCTGATCGCGACCGTGCGAAAGCCGAGTGCGTCGCCGATCGTCTTGCCGATGCCGTCGAGCAGGACCGGCAGCTCCTCGTCCGCACGGATGGTGCGGGTGACTTCGAGCAGCGCGCGGAGGCGCGCAATCGTGGAGGTGTCTTCGTGTGCCACAGGAACCAGGACGACCAGACCACTCATCGGCCGCCCGGGGCCGGTCCCTCAGGTGGACGTTCCCTCGTTCGGGGTAACGCCTCCCGAAAAAGAAAGTGGGAGCGGCGCTACGGCGCACGCTCCCACATGTGTTGACTTGCGAGCTCGTTAGTCGCTGTCGCCGTTACGACCCCCGCCTTCGCGACCGCGGCCCCGGCCTCCTCGAGGACGGCCACCACCCTCGCGACGAGGTCGCTCTTCGCGCTCCTCACGCGGCGGCGCATTCTTCGCCCGCTCGATCAGCTCCTCCGGCTGGACGAGCGTGCCGTTCTCGTGCTTGGCGACGAGCTTCAGCCCGATGCGGCCGCGCTCCTTGTCGACCTCCTGCACGACGACATCGACGACGTCTCCGCGCTTCATCACGTCTTCGATGTGGCCGACCCTGCCCGGACCGACGTTCGACACGTGCAGCAAGCCGTCCGTTCCCTTCTTCAGCTCGACGAAGGCGCCGAACTGCGTGGTCTTGACGATCTTGCCGGTGTATGCGTCACCGACCTCCGGCTCCTTCGTGAGGGCGGTGATCGCGGCGATCGCGGCGTTGGCCTTCGTGCCTTCGGTCGCGTAGATGAGGATCGTCCCGTCTTCCTCGATGTCGATCTGCACGTCGTGCTCGGACTCGAGCGAGCGGATCGTCTCGCCGCCCTTGCCGATCACCATGCCGATGTAGTCGGGCTTGATCTTGACCGTGGAGATGCGCGGAGCGTTGTCTGCGAGCTCGGCCCGCGCTTCCGGGATCACCTCGAGCATCTTGTCCAGGATCGAGGAGCGCGCCCGCTGCGCCTGCTCGAGCGCGTTTCGCATGATCTCCTGCGTGACGCCGGTGATCTTGATGTCCATCTGCAGCGCGGTGATGCCGTCGCGCGTTCCGGCGACCTTGAAGTCCATGTCGCCGAGATGGTCCTCTGCACCCTGGATGTCCGTGAGGATGACGTAGTCGTCGCCTTCCTTCACGAGGCCCATCGCGATCCCGCTGATCGGATGCTTGATCGGAACGCCGGCGTCCATCAGCGCGAGCGTCGATCCGCAAACCGAGCCCATCGACGACGAGCCGTTCGACTCGAGCGTCTCGGACACGATCCGAATCGTGTACGGGAACTCGTCGGGAGTCGGGATCACGGCCTCGAGTGCCCGCTGCGCGAGCGCACCGTGACCGATGTCGCGTCGCTTCGGACCTCGCATGAAGCCGGTCTCGCCGACCGAGTACGGCGGGAAGTTGTAGTGGTGCATGTACCGACGCTCTTCTTCGAGTGAGAGGTCGTCGATCCGCTGCCCTTCCTTCGCCGTGCCGAGAGTGAGCGACGAGAGGATCTGCGTCTGCCCGCGAGTGAACAGGCCCGAGCCATGCGCACGCGGGTTCATGCCCACCTCGACCTCGATCGGACGGATTTCCTCGGTGCCGCGGCCGTCGGGCCGCCGCTTCTCGACCGCGATCTTCTTGCGGACGAGGTCCTTGTAGATCGCCTCAGCCGCACGCTTCACGTACTGCTTCGTGAGCGCGTCCTTGACGACCGGCGCGTCGTTGCCGTCTTCCGCGACGACAGCCGGGCCCACCGGAAACGGCAGCTGGACGCCCTCGATGATCTTCTCGAACAGAAGGCTCCGCTTCGCCGAGCGAAGCTGCTTGGAGTCCTGCTCTGCATCGGTCAGGGCGCGGAGGTCGTCGCCGAACTGCTCACGCACCGATTGCTCGACTGCGACCGACCGCTGCTTTTCGAGCAGTGCGTGGAGAGCCGCGCGAACTTGAAGCTGACGGGTGATGTCTTCGTCCGTCGAAGTCATCGAGAGCGGCGGTGCGAGGTCTGCCATCAGCTCGTCGAGCACGGCTCCGGCTTCACGCAACCCGACGCTTTGGATCCGCTCCCAAACGGTGTGTCCGTGGTCGCGCTCGATCTCGGCTGAGAGCTCGAGGTCAAGCCACTTCGGCTTCCCCGCCTGACGGCGGAGATCCTCCTGCGCCTCGCAGAGCTTGCGGATCTCTGCGTGTGCGACCTCCAATGCCTCGAGGATCTTCTCCTCGGGGATCGGCTCGCTGCCTGCCTCGACCATCGTCAGCGCCTCCTGCGTGCCGACGACGATGAGATCGAGTGTCGAGTCGTCCTCGACCGCTCGCAGCGTCGGGTTCACGACGAGCTCGCCGTCGATCATCCCGATCCGCACGGCGCCGACCGGCCCGACGAACGGAAGCGGCGAGATCATCAGCGCGGCGGACGCGCCGTTGATGCAAAGGATGTCGTGCGCCGTCACGAGATCGGCCGACAGCACGGTGCAGATCACCTGCACCTCGTTCTTGAAGCCCTTCGGCCACAACGGCCGGATCGGCCGGTCGATCATCCGCGCGGTCAGAATCGCGCGCTCGGTCGGCCGCCCCTCCCGCTTGAAGAAACCGCCGGGGATCTTCCCGGCGGCATACATGCGCTCTTCCACGTCAACCGTGAGCGGGAAGAAGTCCGCGCCCTCGCGTGCTTCTTGCCGACCTTGGGCTGTGGCGAGCACCATCGTCTCGCCGCTGCGAATGACGACCGCGCCGTCGGCTTGCTTCGCCAGCTTGCCAGTCTCGAACGAGATCTCCTGGCCGCCCACGGTCACCGAGACACTGGCGTGACGCTCGGTGGCAATGCTCATTTGTCCTCCACTCTGCTTCGTGGAGAGTGGGAGTTTGAGTCAGCTCCGCGTTCCTCGGCCGGGAGCTCGCTCAAACTTCCACCCTCCGTGCGTCTTGATTGTTGTCCTACCGCCGGATTCCAAGCTCCTTGATCAGAGCGCGATACCCCTCGAGGTCGTGCTTCTGCAAGTAGTTGAGAAACCGGCGGCGTCGGCCGACGAGCTTCAAGAGCCCGCGCCGCGCGTAGAAATCGTGCTTGTGCGTGCGCAGATGCTCGGTGAGCTCGTTGATCCGTTGGGTAAGGAGCGCGATCTGCACTTGCGGCGAGCCTGTGTCGCCGTCTGCGCGCCCGTATTTCTTGAAGACTTCTTGCTTCGCTTCCTTGGTGAGGGTCATCCAGCCTCCTCGCGATGGTCTCCGGGATCCCAGCACGCCGCGCAAGGAAGAAACGCCTGCGGCCGAGGCTCCGGTCGCCGGGTAGGGTAGCAACCCGCCCATGGTCCCTGGGATCGCAGCCGGTCACCCGGCCACGGCTGCAGCGGGCATCGAGATCCTCGAAGCAGGCGGCAGCGCGGCGGATGCAGCCGTAGCGGCGTCGCTCGCCTCGTGCGTCGCGGAAACGATCATGACCGGCATGCTCGGCGGCGGGTTCGCGATCTATTGGGACGCGAAGTCGCAAACGGCGCGGAATCTCGACTTCTTCGTCGCAGTTCCGGGACTCGGCGCGCCAGCAGCGAAACCTGAGCTCGTCGAGCTAGCAGTTCCGTTCGGCGCCGAGCTCGTGCACTACTCGATCGGCCCAGCATCCTTCGCAGTTCCGTCCGTCCCCGCCGGTCTCGATGCGCTGTGGCGCGCGCACGGTCGCCTCCCGTGGTCGCGTCTCGTCGAGCCGGCGCTTCGCTTTGCGCGCGAGGGCGTCGAGATGACGCTTGCGCATGCGAAGTGCCTCGCGATGCTCGCTCCCGTCTTCACCATGGACGAAGGAGCACGGATCTACTCGCCAGGCGGCACGCTGCTCCATGCGGGCGACCAGCTCCGGCAACCGGGACTCGTGCGGGCGCTCGAGCTGCTCGGCGACGAGGGCGCCGCGAGCCTCTACCGCGGCTCGCTTGCGGCCGCAGTCCTCGACCTCATGGCCGAGCGCGGCGGAATCGTGACGCGCATGGACCTCGAGACGTACGAGCCGCGCTGGGATGAGCCGCTGTCGCTTTCGTACCGTGGACGCGCCTTGCTGACGCGCGGTGGCCTTTCGGGGATGCAAGAGACGGTGCCGCGACTCCCGAACCTCGAGGGGCTCGATGCAACGGAGCAAGTGCTGGCGCTCGAGGAGGCGCTGCGGGGTCCCAATCTCTCGGGCGACACGACGAATCTGACCGTGGCCGACGACGAAGGGAACGCCTGTGTTTTGACGACGAGCCTCGGCCTCGGTTCCGGCGACTTCGTCCCCGAGCTCGATCTGCACCTGAACAGCATGCTCGGGGAAGCCGATCTCGTTCGGGGTGCTCGGTTCGAGCCCGGCGCGCGAATGGCGAGCATGATGGCGCCGACCCTCGTCGTCGGCGAGGCCGGCTTGGAGGTCGCGATCGGCGCCGCAGGCGGCACGCGTCTCCGCACAGCGCTTCTGCTCGTCACGACAGCGATCGTCGAACGCGGCATCGAACCCCAAGCTGCCGTCGAGGCGCCACGTTTTCATCCGACTCCTGACGCCGTCAATGCGGAGCCGGGGGTCGACGGTGACGCGCTTGCGGAACTCGAGCGGCGCGGACGAACAGTCCGTCGCTGGCCCGCGCGACACCACTACTTCGGCGGCGTCAGCGTACTGACGGCGACGGGCGGAGCCGCAGACTCGCGCCGGAGCGGCGCGGTTCGCCTGGCAGGCTGAGCGGCAACCAACCGACGTAGCCGCATCGGGGGCAGCCGGGGTTCTGTCTCACGGTGCCGCCGATGCTCGGTTTCGCGTAGACGTCGCCGCAGTCCAAGCAGCGGACAGTCTCGAGAACCGCCAGCGACTGCGAAGCACTTGCGACGTCGGCCACGATTGAGAAGACGCCGAGTCGCGGAAAAACTTGCGCTCAACCACCCGGCCGAGTGGAAGCACGGGTCCGCGCGACGTCGTCTGCGATCGCCGCCACGAGCTCCGCTTCGCTCTCGAACGCGCGCTCCGACCGCAACCGCTCCCAGAGCTCGACGACAAGTCGCTTCCCGTAGAGATCGCCTTCGAAGTCGAGCAGGTGCGCCTCGACGCGTCGCTCCTCGCCGCCATAGTGCGGATTCGTTCCGATCGAGATCGCCGCACGTCGATCCCCGACCGCGCCCGCGTAGATGCCGTAAGCCGGTACGAGCAGATCGGGATCGACCGCGAGGTTCGCGGTGGGAAAGCCGAGCGTTCCACCGCGCTGGTCGCCGAGCACGACGCGACCCTCGAGCTCTGGAGGACGACCCAACATCGCGGCCGCTTCGCCGATGTCGCCGTCGCGAAGAAGGCGCCGGATGGCACTCGACGAAACACCCTCGACCGGTTCCACCGTTCGTGCGGCGAAGCCGAGCTCCCGAAGGGTCTCGACGTCACCACTTGCCCGATGACCGAAGCGAAACGACGGACCCGCAAAGACTGATTCGGTTCCGATGGCGCGGAGGACGGTGTCGGCGAACGCCTCTGCACTCAGCGCGGCCAGCTCGACCGTGAACTCGACCACGAGTGTCTCTTCGACTCCGAGCGCCTCGAGGAGCTCCAATCTCCGGCCGAGCGTCGAAAGGAGCTCGACACGGTTCCCGAGGATGGTGCGAGGGTGAGGGGCGAAGGTGACGACAGTCGGGCGCGGCCCGTCTGCGAGCGCACTCTCGACGACACGCCTGTGTCCGCGGTGTACGCCGTCGAACGTCCCGATCGCTACCGCGCGCGACACGCGCTCGAGGTCCTTGGGCGCTCGCGCGACGTTCATTCGCGCTCCCAAAGACGCGCCGGCACCTGGTCGCGGGCCACTGCCGGCAGTCGCTCGGCCGCCTCCGCCGGAGCAATCAACCGTTCCGGATCTGCCTCCTCGACGCGGAAGGGACCGACCTCCAAGCGTCGGAGCGACCTACAGTGCCCGCCGAGCGCGTCCGCGATCGCGCGGATGTATGTGCCCGAACCGACGCGCGCATCGAGAGTGACGGTCTGCACCGCTGAGTCCTCGCCCGTATACGCGATGACGTCGAGCGCGTCTACTCGCGAGCGCCGCAGCGGCATCTCGACGACAACGCCGCGCCGGGCCAACTTGTAAGCGCGCTCACCGCCGACCTTGACCGCGGATACGGCCGGGATCGGCAGCTCGACCTCACCGCGGAGGTCCTCGAGCCGCGCCTCGAGCTCGTCGCGGGCGACGGTCGGCGAATCCTCGATCACCTCGCCCTCCAGGTCGCCGGTTGACGTCCGCGCGTCGAGAGAGATCTCCGTCAGGTACCGCTTGTCGAGCCCGACAAAGCACGGTGCCAGTTTAGTTGCCCAGCCGGACAACAACACCAAGAGGCCGCTCGCGAACGGGTCCAGCGTGCCGGCGTGTCCTGTGCGCGCGCGCGTTCGTCTTCGGAGCTCGGCGACGAGCCTGAACGAAGTCGGCCCGGAGGGCTTGTCCACGAGCACGATCCCCGCCGGAGTCAGCGCGCGAGGCGGCATCCCGGCCCTCCTCAGGCGGCGGCGGAGCTCGAATCGCCCGCCTTGCGGTCGGCGCCGCCCATCTGGGCGATGAACTCGCGCAAGACGAACGCGGTGATCTCCTCGACCGGCTCCTCACTCGAGAACCCAGCCGCCTGTCGGTGGCCGCCGCCCGACGACTTCCGCGCGATCGCCGAGACGTCGAGCTCGTCGAGACTTGCGCGCAACGACACGCGTCGCGTCGGACCGTCGTCCCGAGGAGGCTCGCGAATCAGGACGACGAGCTCTGCTCCTTCGACCGCCCGGAGGTAGTCGATGATCCCTTCGGAGTAGGGCTCGGCTGCACCGACGTCCGTGAAGTCTTTGCGCACGAGGTGTGAGACGACAACTCGTCCACCCTCGTAGATCTCGGCGCGATCGAGCGCCCGTGCGAGGAGCTTCAGCTTTGCGAACTCGACGGATTCGTAGACGCCCCGGAAGACACGGTGAAGGTCAGCGCCTGCTTCGACGAGTTCTGCCGCGAGCCGCAGCGACTTCGGTGTCGTGTTCGTGTACTGGAACCGACCCGTATCGGTAACGAGCGCGATGTACAACGGCTCCGCGATCTCCGGCGTCAGCTGGACGCCGAGCTCGCGAAAGACATCACGCAGAACCTCGCCGGTGGAGGAAGCGTTCGCGACGATCAGATTGGCGTCACCGAACCGTGTGTTGTCGTGGTGATGGTCAATGTCGACGACGGAGCCCGCTCGCTCGAGGATCGCGGGATCCGGGCCCAGCCGGTCGGCCTTCGCGCAGTCGACGGCGACGAGGATGCGGTCGCCAAAGTCGTCCGGTAGGTCCCGCCGGAGCCCGTCGAGATTCATGAATCCGTACTCGCGCGGCAGCGGCGTCGTCCCGAACAGAAACATCTCGACGTCCTTGCCCAGCTGGCGGAGAGCGAGCGTCGTCGCGAGCAGCGAGCCGAGCGCGTCGCCGTCTGGGTTCTCGTGCGTCGCGACGAGGAAGCGCTCTCCGTCACGGAGCGCCGAGACGACAGCTTCGAGATCTGCGTTGGCCATTTACGACTCGTCGTCGGGGGCGAGCTCGTCGATGAGCTGAGTCATCCGCACGCCTCGCTCGACCGACGGATCGTACTGGAACGTCAATTGCGGGGTCCGCTTCATTCGTAGCTCGCGCGCAAGCCGTGCTTGTAGCTCTCCATGGGCAGCCTCCAGACCGTCGAGGGTGGCGCGTTGCACGCGCTGCGAACCGAGGACGCTGATGAAAACCGTCGCATGCCGCAAGTCGGGCGACGTCTGAACACCCGTCACCGTGACGAGGCCGATGCGCGGGTCCTTCAGCGTGCCGACAGCCTCGGCGAGGACTTGCTGGACGGACTCGTTCACGCGTCGCATGCGTTCCGGCATGCGCCTATTGAAGCTCAGCGTCCCTGCCGACCGTCAGCCGAAGGGCTCAGTCCTCCGGATCAACGATCGTGCGCGCAATCGCAACGACGTCCCATTCTTGGCCGCGAACGTACCGCTCCGCATCGTCGAGGAGCGCCTGGAGCTCGCTGTAGCCCCGCGCGACGCAGCTGACGAGGAGTCGCGAGCGCTGCCAGAGGTCGTGATGGTCGACTTCCGCGACCGACGCGCCGAAGCGGTGCTGGAGCTGCGCCTTCGCCGACTTGACGTACTTTCGCTTGCCTTTGAGCGAACCGACGTCGGGGAAGTGCAGATCGATCGTGAGGATGCCGACGTAACCTGCGCTCACCTGCAGACATTCAAGACGACGGCACGGGTCGGCCGGTTTTGGACAGCAGACGCCGACTCGAGAGCGAATGCACGAAAACCGACGCGAAGTTGGCTCAGATGCGTGCTACTTGATTCGGTAGTGTCGGTCGCAGAGGGAGGCGGGTAAGAGCCCCACCCTGGGTGGGGGGAGCGCTCATCTCACCCGCGCGCTACGCCGCGCCGGCTGCGGGCGGTTCGTCGAGTGAGGTGCGTTCGACTTGGCGCGTCTCGTATACCTCGAGCACATCGCCGACCTTGATGTCGTCGAAGTTTGCGAGATGCATGCCGCACTCGAAGCCCTCTTGCACCTCGCGCGCGTCGTCTTGGAACCGCTTGAGCGAGTCGATCGTCGTCTCGTAGATGACCGTACCGTCGCGCACGACCCGAACCTGCGCGTTTCGCCGCACGAGGCCAGACGTCACCATGCAACCCGCGATCGTGCCGATACGCGAAGCGCGGAACGTCTCCCGGACCTCCGCTTCGCCGATCGTCTCCTCGGTCTGAACCGCGGAAAGCATGCCCACGAGCGCCTGCTCGATGTCCTCGGTGAGCTGGTAGATCACGCGATACGTGCGGATCTCGACGCCTTCTCGCTCCGCGAGGCTCCTCGCTTCCGCATTCGGTCGCACGTTGAACCCAACCACCATCGCGTGCGACGCGGACGCAAGCATGATGTCGTTCTCGGTGATGCCGCCAACGCCCTGGTGGATGACGTTGACGCGCACCTCCGCGTGCTGGATCTTTGCGAGCTCCGACACTGCAGCCTCGACAGAGCCGACGACGTCGCCCTTGAGGACGAGGTTCAGATCCTTGACCTCACCGGACTGCATCGCCTCGAAGAGCGTCTCGAGAGACACGCCGCCGGAACGGCGTTGCGCCAGCTGCTCGCGCCGGAGGCGTTCGCCGCGAACGTTCGCCAGGCGCTTCGCTTCACGCTCGTTGTCGACGACACGTCCAAGCTCGCCGGCAGGCGGCGGCTTGTCGAAACCGAGAATCTCCACCGGCTCGCCCGGCTTTGCGACCTTCAGCCGCTCGCCGCGATAGTTGAAGAGCGCGCGCACGCGCCCTGCTGCATCCCCGGCCACGATCGCGTCCCCGTCGCGCAACGTGCCACGCTGGACGAGCATCGTCGCGACAGGGCCGCGGCCGATGTCGAGACGCGACTCGACGATCGGCCCGGAAGCGGCCGCGTCCGGGTTCGCGGACAGCTCGAGCTCCGCGTCTGCGACGAGCAGGATGCGCTCGAGCAAGTCGTCGAGATTCTCTTTCTGCTTCGCCGAGACGCGGGCGATCTGCACGTCGCCGCCCCACTCTTCCGGCGTAAGCCCTTCCTGCGCGAGTTCGCCGAGCACTCGATCGGGATTCGCGTCCGGCAGATCCGTCTTGTTCACCGCAACGACGATCGGAACCTCGGCGGCGCGCGCGTGCGAGATCGACTCGCGCGTCTGCGGCATGACGCCGTCGTCTGCAGCCACGACGAGGACCGCGATGTCCGTCACCTTCGCCCCGCGTGCTCGCATCGCCGTGAACGCCTCGTGGCCGGGCGTGTCGAGGAACGTGATCTTCCGACCGTTGACCTCGGCCTGGTAGGCGCCGATGTGCTGCGTGATTCCGCCTGCCTCCGTCTCGACGACGGAGGTTTCTCGAATCGCGTCGAGCAACGTCGTCTTGCCGTGATCGACGTGACCCATGATCGTGACGACCGGCGGCCTGGGCTGAAGCACCTCTTCCGGATCGTCGAAGGCCTCGGGCTCGTCGTCCTCTTCCCCGACGTGCTTCACGGTCACCTCGCGGCCGAGTTCGGCGGCGATCAGCTCGACCTCCTCGTCCGAAAGCGATTGCGTCGCCGTCTTTGGGACGCCGAGATTCATGAGGATCTTGATGATCTCCGGCATCGAGACGCCGAGCGCCTGCGAGAAGTCGCGGACGGTGACGCCCGACTCGACGCTCGCGGGACCGGTCGGCTGGGCCCCGGGCTGCTGCTTCGGACGCGGCTCGGTGCGCTCACGCGCTTGGCGGCCGTCCTGACGTGGACGCGCAGCCTGGTTGTCGATGACGACACGGCGACGCCGGCCGCCGGCACCGCCGGGGCCGCGTGGTCGGAGAGGTCGTCTGCTACCGCCGTTCGCCATCAGGCAGTCCAGTGTAAAGGCGCGCCAGCGCTGGATCGATGGTCAGAGCCGTGTGGAGCACTCGCGGGAAGCCGCGCGAGCGGACCGCGCGATCGAAGCACTCGCGAGCCCGACACGTATAGGTACCTCGCCCCGGCGCCCGCGCGCCCTCGACGAGCCTGCCGTCGACGGCGACGAACCGAATGAGCTCGCGCTGCGGTGCACACCGCCCGCACCCGACGCAGCGCCGAACCGGCTCGCTCACTCAGAGGCCGTCTCCTCCTCGGACGCCTCGACGGGGATCCCGGCAGGGACCTCCGCCGGCGGCGCGATCTCAGCGGTGGGAGCGACGGTCGGCTCCTCGGGATCCGACCCGGCCGGCTCGAGCGCCGGCGGCGCCGAGTCAGGCGACGCGCCGTCGACGGCCTCCGCTTCGACTTCCGGCTCCGCCTGTGCATCGCCCGGCGGCGGACCCCCGACGTGGTCGGAGCCCGTACCCGCAAGGGCCTGATGCGCCGGGACGCCGCAGAAGCGCGAACCTGGCAGCGCAGCGTTCGGGCACCGCTTCCCGTTCGTGAGGATCGCGGCGCAGCGGCCCGACAACTCCTCGCCCTCGCTGTTCGTGCCGCCGAACGCGGCTTCGGCTTCAGCCTGCGCGAACTCAGTATCCGACTGGATGTCGATCTTCCAGCCCGTCAACCGCGCGGCAAGGCGCGCGTTCAGTCCTTCTTTGCCGATCGCGAGGGCGAGCTGATCGTCAGGGACGACGACGGTCGCGTCACGCGTCTCGTCGTCGATGTACACCTCGCGCACACGCGCCGGCGACAGAGCCTTGGCGACGAAGCGCGCCGGCTCGTTGTTCCACGGGATGATGTCGATCTTCTCGCCGCGCAGCTCCGAGACGACCATGCGGACGCGCGAACCGCGGGGGCCGACGCACGCGCCCACCGGATCCACGCCCTGTGCGTGCGACTCGACGGCGATCTTCGAGCGGTAACCCGGCTCGCGTGCGACGCCGCGGATCTCGACGAGTCCGTCGGCGATCTCCGGCACCTCGAGCTCGAACAGCGTCTTGATGAGCTCCGAATCGCGCCGCGACAGGATCACTTGCGGACCCTTCGTGCCGGAGCGGACTTCGGTGATGACGGCCTTGATGCGCGAGCCCTGCTCGTATCGCTCGCCGTCGACCTGCTCCGATCGTGGCAGCAGCGCCTCGACCTTCCCGAGATCGACGAGCACGTTGTTGCGGTCGCCGGCCTGCTGGACGATCCCCGTGACGACCTCGCCGACCCGGTCGATGTACTCGTCGTACATCATCGCGCGCTCGGCTTCGCGGATCCGCTGGAGGATCACCTGCTTCGCAGTCTGCGCAGCGATGCGTCCGAAGTCATGCGGCGTCACGTCCTCCCGCGCGATCTGCGTTTCCGGAATATCTGACCAGTCGATGTCGAGCTCATCGTCGGAGATGAGCGTGTGCTGGCGCTCGCCGGTCTCGACCTCGAGCGCCTCGAGCTCCTCGAGCTTGCGCTCGCGCGCCTCGTCGATCAGCCGCTCCTCGATGTCGCCGGGCAGCTCGATCGAATACACGCGAAAGTCGCCGTTGTCGTCGAGCTCGACGGTCGCGTGGCGCGAAGCGCCGGGCATCTTCTTGTACGCGGCGAGGAGCGCATCCTCCAGCGCGTCGACCAACGTCCCTGACTCGATGCCCTTCTCGCGCTCGATCTCGCGGACGGCCTCGATGATCTCCTGGCTCATCTCTCGATCCCCTCGTCGATCAGATTCGCCCGCACGATCTCGTCGTACGGGATGTCGGTCGGCGTACCGGCGACGACGACCGTCACACGCTGCTCGTCAGCGTCGACGACCTCCCCGCGCACGCGGCGCCCGGGCGTACGCAGCGCAACGCGGTGGCCGACGGCACGGCGGAAGTGCTCCGGCTTCCGCAGCGGTCGCTTCGGTCCGGGTGACGAGACGTCGATCCCGTAGTCACGGAGGTAGTCGCGTAGGACGTCGGTGACGCGAGCGCACAGCTCGTGGTCGACGCCGTTCGGGTGGTCGACGTAGACGGTGAACCGCTCAGGCCCGACGAGCTCGACCGCGAGCACCTCGACGTCGTCGAGGTCGCCCTCGACGCGCTCGGTGATCTCTCGCTGCAGCGCGCGTTCCTTCGTCAGTACGTTCGTCACACGTTCGCTCCTGTGCGTTCCCGTCATAAAAAATGGGCCACAGAGGGCCCATTTCGCCGAACCGGTGAAATGTGGTCGGCGTCCAGGATAGCAAGGTGCCTCAGCGCCGGCCGTCCAGTTACCGGCCGGCGAGCGCCTCGTCGATGCCGCGAATCCGCCTCCGGAGCAGAGCCGTCGCGCAGGTCGAATCGAGGGCGACGTTTCCGGCTCGGCCCGGTGGGGCCTGCCCGGACCGGAGTGCCGCCGGGTCACGACCCTGAGCCGCAGCGAGCTTCCGCGCGAAGTCATAGCGGCTCAACGGATCAGGACCGGCGACGTGGAGAATGCCGGTCGCAGGGCCGGCGGCAAGCTCGAGCAGCGCTCCCGCGAGATCGACGACGTGAATCGGCGTGCGGATCTCGTCGGCGAAGAAGACGACGTCGTCGCGTAACGCGAGTCGCTCCTGCGGACCGCCTGGATTGCCGTAGAGGAGCGACGTTCGAACGACGAGCGTGTCCGGATGCAAGCGCATGGCGATGCGTTCCGCTTCGAGCTTTGCCCGCCCGTATGCGCTCGTCGTCCGCGGCTCGTCGGCTTCGACGTACGGCGCACCGACGTCGCCGTCGAAGACGAGATCCGTCGACACGTACACGAGCCGAGCGTCCAGCGCTGCGCACGCACGGGCAACATTCGTCGTCGCGTCGATCACGTCCCGCTGCAGGTGCTCCTCCGCCTGGCGATACGCCGTATGCACGACGACGTCGGGATCCGCAGCCGCGAAGGCGCGGTCGACTTCGGCTGCGTCGGCAAGGTCGACGCGCAACCCTCGCGCTGCGGTTGGTTTCGTACGCAGCCACGTCACGACGACGTCGTGTTGCCGCGCGAGCTCGGAGCCGAGATAGCCTGCGCCCCCGGTGACGAGCAGCTTCACGTGAAGTCGACGACGATCGTCACGGGCCCGTCGTTGACGAGGTCGACGTCCATCTTCGCGCCGAAGCTACCGGTCTCGACCGGCACGCCGATCGTCCGCAGCTCGTCGCAGAACTGTTCGTACAAAGACTCGGCGCGCTCGGGCGGCGCGGCCTCGGCGAAACTCGGGCGGTTGCCCTTCGTGGTGTCGGCGATCAACGTGAACTGACTGACGACCAGCACGGCGCCGCCGATGTCGAGGACGCTTCGATCGAAGCGTCCGTCGTCGTCGGGGAAGATGCGCAGTCGCGCGATCCTCGCTGCGAGCCGCCGCGCTCGTTCCTCGTCGTCGTCGCGCGCGACTCCGAGCAAAACGCACACGCCACGTTCGATCGCACCGACCACCTCACCGCCGACGCGCACGTCGGCACGCGACACGCGCTGGCACACCGCCCTCATGACGCGAAGCTAACCGAGGTCGAGGATGCGCGACGAGTACGTCGTGCTGCTCGGCCGAAGCGAGCTCGCGAGCTTGTAGTGACCGTTCGCCTCTGCCTCTCGCCCTTGCTTCTCGAGGCAGCGACCGAGTGCGTAGTGCGCGTAGTCATCGGTCGGCGAGAGGTCGAGCACGGCGCGGAACTCGTTTTCCGCCTCCTCGTAGCGCCTGATGCGGAAGTACGCAATCCCGAGCGCTTCGCGGATCGAAGCCTTGTTCGGCTCGCGCCGCTTCGCCTTCTCGAGCGCAACGGTCGCTTGCGCCGCCATGCCCTTCTTCAAATGCGCGCGACCTTGCTGGAACAGGGAATACGTCGATTCGCTCATCAGGCCCCGAGGTAAGGAAAGTTCTCCGTCACCAAGTCAACCGGATGCGTCAAGTCGCGCGTTTTCCCGATCTCGATCGCACGAATCTCGTGGCCGGCCTCGATCGCCTGTTGGAACGCATCCGCAAGCGCGAACGGCGGGCCGGGAAGCGAGAAGTCGAGAAACTGGCAGCCGCTCTCGCCGATCCACCAGAGGGGCGCCGCGCCGACGGGGTTGCCGGGATCGTCGTCGACGACTGCCTCCACCCTCCCCTCGCGGACGCGGACCGCGCCGCGATGACCCGGCGCCGGCGGCGGGTCACGCCGCACGCCGAGGGCGCCGTACGGATTCCTCTCGCCGACCTCGGCGAGGAACGACGCGATCGCTCCGCGCGCGAAGACGGTGTCGGCGCCGACGATCACGGTCGGCGTGAGCGCGCCCTCGGCGTAGGCGCGGATCGCAGCGTCAGCCGAGCCGTCCGCGCGCGGTTGCTCGACGTATCGAACGTCGAGGCCGTACGCGCGGCCCTCACCGACGAGTGTCCGCACCTGGTTGCCGAGATGACCGACGACGATCCAGACCTTCACGCAGCCGGCCGCACGCAGCTCGTGCAAGAGCGTTGCGATCACCGGCCGTCCGTCGATCGGCAGGATCGGCTTCGGCCAGCGCTCTGTGATCGGGCGCAGCCGCAGGCCTTCGCCCGCAGCCATCACGATCGCTTCCTGCGTCAAGCGCTCGTTCGGACTCGTGCGAGCTCGCGGTCGATCGCGTCGACGATCGAGACGGCCACGTCGGCCTTCGAGGCTTTCGGAACACGCAGCTCGCCGTCAGCCGTGATCAGGGTGACCTCGTTCTCGGTCGTGTCGAAGCCGATGTCGTTGCGCGAGACGTCGTTGAAGACGAGCAGGTCGGCGCGCTTGCGCTGTCGTTTTTCTCGGGCGCGTTCGAGACCGCGCTTCCCTTCGTCGGCTGCGAAGCCGACGAGGATCTGGGTGTCGGTCCGGCGCTCGCCGAGCGTCGCGAGCACGTCGTTTGTCGGCTCGAGCTCGAGCGTCCAGGCGGCGGTGTCCTTCGGACGCTTGTGCGCAAGCGCGAGCGCGGGTCGGTAGTCGGCGACAGCGGCGGCCATCACGATCACGTCGGCGTCCGCGCGTGCGAGCGCTTCGCGTTCGAGATCTTGCGCCGTCGGCGTGTTCACGACCTCGATGCCGGCGGGGAGAGCAACCCCGACGTTTGCGGCGAGAAGCGTCACGCGCGCGCCACGACGTGCGGCCTCGGCAGCGAGCGCGACACCCATCCGTCCGGACGAGCGATTGCCGACGAAGCGCACCGCGTCAATCGGCTCGCGCGTCCCACCGGCAGAGACGACGACGCGCTTGCCTCGCAGGGGCCCGGTTCGGCCAAGCGCTTCCTCGATGCGGGAGAAGATCTCCTCGGGCTCGGCCATGCGACCGACGCCGAGCTCGCCCTCCGCGGTCTCACCTTCGTCCGGACCGACGAAGACAACGCTGCGGTCGCGAAGCGTCTGCGCGTTCGCGCGGGTCGCTGCGTGCGACCACATGCGCGGATTCATTGCAGGCGCGACGACGAGCGGACCGCGATGCGCGAGCGCGGCCTCCGTGAGCACGTTGTCCGCGATTCCGTGTACGAGCTTCGCCATCGTGTTCGCAGTCAGCGGCGCAATCACGAGCGCATCCGCACGTGTCAGATGGAGATAGACGTCGTCCTCGGCGGGCCTGCGGGCAAGCGCACGGAAGGTCTCGGCAGTGACGAAGCGCTCGGCTCCAGGCGTCAGGAGCGGCACGACGTCGTGACCGGCCTTGACGAGCAGCCGGCAGAGCTCGCACGCCTTGTACGCAGCGATGCCACCGGAGACGCCGAGGAGAACGCGTGCCATGTGAAAAGTGTGGCACAGGGCGCCGAAACCAGCGCGTTCGCGTCCAGAACTACTTGGGGTACTTGTACTTGAGCTTGCCCTGGGCGACTTCCTCCAGGGACATGGTCAAGTAGTTCTTCGAGCGGGACTCGACGAGCGGCGGCGGATTGTCGTCGAAGGTGCCTTCGCCGAGCTGGTGGTGGTAGTTGTTGATCTGTCGAGCGCGCTTGGCTGCGACGATCACGAGCGCGTAGCGCGAGTCGACGTTCTCTAGCAGCTCGTCGATGTGCGGACGGATCACGAGCTCATCGTAGCTGCGCCGTCGAGCGTTCGTTGGACGATCGCTCGCAGCTCGGCCGTCGCACGTTCGAGATCGTCGTTCTCGATCACGTAGTCGAAGCGATCGGCGACCTCGAACTGCGCGCGCGCGACGCGCAATCGCTCCTCGATCTCGCCTGCACTTTCGGTCGCGCGCTCCTGGAGCCGCCGCTCGAGCTCGGGAATCGGAGCGGTCACGAACACGCTCACGGCGCCCGGCACCCGTTCGGCGACCGCGAGCGCTCCTTCCGTCTCGAGCTCGAGGACGCAGATCCGCCCCGCATCGCGGATCCGGCCGATCTCGGAGACCAGCGTCCCCGATCGCTGGCCCCACGGAAAGACGTGGTATTCGAGGAACTCGTTCGCGTCAAGCCGGCGCGCGAACTCATCGTCGGAGATGAAGTAGTAGTGGACGCCGTCCTGCTCTCCGGGCCGCCGCGCGCGGGTCGTCGCGGACACGGCGAGCTCGAGTTGCGAGAACTCTGCGAGCAGCCGACGGATGAGCGTTCCTTTGCCTGCACCCGACTGGCCGGTGACGACGAGCACCGGCGTGTCGGACCGGCTAGCGCGTGAAGAGCCCAATCAGCTCCGTTCGTTGGCGATCGGAAAGCCCCCCGACCGTCTTCGACTGGCTGATCCGGCATGTGTTGAGAAAGCGCGCCGCCTTCACTCGCCCAAACTTCGGAACGGCCATCAAGATGTCGACGACCTTCGCCGTCGACACGTAGTCGGGCGGCTCTCGCAGGATCTCCTCGATCCGGGCGCGACCATCCTTCAAGTCTTTCTTCAGCTTCGCGCGCTTGACCCGAATGTCGTTCGCACGTCTCAGCGCGTCCATTCGCTGATCGAGTGATCGCTCCGGCGCGTGAGCCTGGGTCTTGGACGAGACCATCGAGTCGGCGAGTCTAACAACTCGCGCGCGCGCTTCAAGCGGAGATTTCGGCCGCCGCGTGCGCGCGCGCAAAGGTGTCGTCTGCGCTGGCGACACCCAGCCGTTCACATTCGTCGCCGAGCTCGCGACGCACGCGATCCGGCGCGTCCGGATCGGCGAACAACACCGTTCCGAGCGCAACATCTGCGGCGCCCGCGGCGACGAGCTCGAGCGCGTCTGCGCCGCTCATGACGCCACCCATCCCGACGATCGGCAACTGCGTTGCGCGCCAACAGGCATGGATCGCAGCCACGGCGACGGGCTTCACGGCGGGACCCGAAAGGCCTCCGAAGCCGCGCCCGAGAATCGGTTGCAGCGTCGACGGGTCGAGCTTCATTCCCCGAACCGTGTTGATCAGCGACAGGCCGTCGGCGCCTGCACGTTGCACGGCCTGCGCAACGGCAGCGACGTCGTCGACCGCGGCCGACAGCTTCGCGTACAGCGGTAGCGCCGTCGCGGCTCGGCACGCGCCGACGATCTCGGCTGCGGACTCGGGCGCCTCGTCCACGTTCGGACAGGAGAGATTGAGCTCAATCGCCTCGACGTCGTCGAGCACCGAACACGTCTCCGCGTAGTCGCTCGCGCAAAAGCCGCCGACCGACACCCAGATCGGAACGTCGAGCAGCGCGCGCAGACGTGGCAGCGTCTCGGTCACGAACCGCTCGCGTCCCGGGTTGGCGAGACCGATGGAGTTGAGCATCCCGGCCTCGACCTCGACGATGCGGGGCGGCGGATTTCCTTCGCGCGGCAACGGCGTGATCGTCTTCGTCACGAACACGTCGAGTGCGTTCGCAATCTCGGGCGCAGTGAGCGCGTCGAGGCAGCCGGAAGCGTTGAGAAGCCTCATGCCGCTCTCAGCACCGGTCCTTCGACACAGAGACGCTTGAGCTCGCCGCCGATCTCGACCGCACAGCCGTAGCACGCGCCGTACCCGCACGCCATCGGCGCTTCCCACGCGAGTTGCGCATCCGGAACGAGCACTCGTACGGCTTCGAGCATCGGCTCCGGTCCGCACGCAAGCACGTCGTGGCCGGGCTCGATCAGCTCGGTGACGTACGTCGGCTCGAGGCACACCTGCGCGTCCGGCAGGAGCGCTGCCGCCTCTGCATGGGCGGCAGTGCGAAAGCCGAGCACCGCCGGCGCGTCCGGCAGGAACTCGGCGACGTACGGGAACGGCGCGATCCCGATCCCGCCGCCGACGAGGAGCGGTCTCGGAACGTCGAGGTCGAAGCCGTTTCCGAGCGGGCCGAAGACGTGGAGCGAGTCCGCCGCGCACATCGCGCGCGTGCCCGGGCCGATCGGGTCGATCAGGAACTCGAGCTCGCCTTCGGGCGCGCGGCAGAGCGACATGGGCCGCGGCAGGAGCCGGCCCGGCGCCTCGAGCATGAAGAACTGGCCCGGACGGCCCGGGTCGACGGCGCCTCGTTCGAGGCGCAGCAGGCGATACGGGCCGACTGCTTCGCAGCCGAGGACGCTAAGACGCTCGCGTCGTCTCTGCATCGATCCGCTCCTGGAGCGAGAGCGCAGCCTCGGCGCGCGCGTTGCCGATCGCGTGCACCGCTGCCGCCGCACCGGAGATCGTCGTGATGCACGGGACGCGCGCGCGCAGCGTCGCCTCGCGGATGAGGTAGCCGTCGGTTCGCGCGCCCGCGCCCCCAGGTGTGTTGACGACGAGATCGCACGCGCCGCGTCTGATCCGCTCGACGATGTTGTGCTCTTCGCTCTCGCTGACCTTTGCGACCTCTTCGACGTCGAGGCCGGCCGCGCGCAACGTCGTCGCGGTTCCGCGTGTCGCGACGAGGTCGAAGCCGAGACCCGCAAGCGCGGCCGCAATCGGTACGACAGCGCGCTTGTCGGCTTCGCGCACCGACAGGAACACCGCGCCTGCGGTCGGCAGCGGCCGCCCCGCGGCACGCTCCGCTTTTGCGAGCGCAGTCGGCAGATCGTCGGCGGTCGCCATCACCTCGCCCGTGGAGCGCATCTCCGGCCCGAGCACGGGGTCGCTGCCGGGGAACCGGTGGAACGGCAGCACTGCCGCCTTGACGCTGAACTGCTGCGGATGACGCTCGGGCGGCAAGCCGAGCTCCGCGAGCGAAGCGCCTCCGGCGACATGGCAGGCCGCGTCGACGAGGTTCACGCCGGTCGCTTTCGAGGCGAACGGCACGGTCCGCGACGCACGCGGGTTCGCTTCGAGGACGAACACCTCGCCGTCTGCAACTGCGAGCTGCACGTTCAGGAGTCCGACGACGCCGAGCGCGCGACCGAGGCGGCGCACGACGCGCTCGATCGCGCGCTGCACGTCTGCCGTCAGCGACGGCGCAGGAAGAACACACGACGAGTCGCCGGAATGGACGCCCGCCTCCTCCACGTGCTCCATCACGGCGCCGATGTAGACGTCCTCCCCGTCGCAGACCGCGTCGACGTCGATCTCGATCGCATGCTCGATGAAACGGTCGACGAGCACGCGCTTGAAGAGCTGCCGCTCGAGCGCGTCGCGCACGTCGTCCGGGCCGTAACAGATTCGCATCGCGCGGCCGCCGAGCACGTACGAAGGCCGAATCAAGACCGGATAGCCGATCTCGCCCGCAGCCTCCTGCGCTTCGCGGTATTCGCCGCCGACGATGCGCCAGTCGGGACAACGGATCTCGAGCGACGAGAGCAGCGCGCCGAACCGCTCGCGGTCCTCGGCGAGGTCGATCGCGTCGAACGGCGTACCGAGCACGCGGAACCCGGCCTCCTCGATCGCGCGCGCGAGCTTCAAGGGCGTCTGGCCCCCGAACTGGATCACGACGCCCTCGGGTTGCTCCCGCTCGAGAATCGACAGCACCGACTCCGCGTCGAGCGGCTCGAAGTACAGCCGGTCGGAGGTGTCGTAGTCGGTCGAAACCGTCTCGGGATTGCAGTTGACCATCACGGCCTCGTAACCAAGGCGGCGGAAGCTCTGCGTCGCGTGCACGCAGCAGTAGTCGAACTCGATCCCTTGGCCGATGCGGTTCGGGCCCGAGCCGAGGATCACGACCTTGCGCGCCTCGCGGCTCGGCGGCGCTTCGTCGGCCTCGCCCCAGCTCGAGTAGTAGTAGTTCGACGCCGCCTCGACCTCGCCGGCGCACGAGTCGACGCGGCGGTATGACGGACGGACACCGTGCGCAAGGCGCGCTGCGCGTGCTTCGGCTTCCGTCGCGCCGGCGGCTTCCGCGATGTCGAGGTCGGAGAGCCCGATTCGTTTGAGCCGGATCCACTCCTCCGCGTCGAGCCCGTCGACCGACTCGATCCCGAGCAGCGACTCCTGCACGGTCAGGATCTCCTCGAGAAAGAACGGATGCACGTCGTCGGGAACGTCGGCGAGCGTCTGCCACGGCGTCGCGGCGCCAGCGTCGAGCTCGCGCGAGCGCATCGACTTCAGAAAAGCCTCCGTGAACGAGCGGCCGATGCCCATGGCCTCGCCGACGGACTTCATCTGCGTGCCGAGCGTGCGATCCGCACCGGGAAACTTCTCGAACGCGAAGCGCGGGAACTTCACGACGACGTAGTCGAGCGTCGGCTCGAAGCTCGCCGGTGTCGTGCCGGTGAGATCGTTCGGGATCTCGTCGAGGGTGTAGCCGACTGCGAGCTTCGCCGCGACCTTCGCGATCGGGTAGCCCGTCGCCTTCGAAGCGAGCGCCGACGAGCGGGACACGCGCGGGTTCATCTCGATCACGCGCAGCTCGCCGGTCTCGCGGCTCCGCGCGAATTGGATGTTCGACCCGCCGCAGTCGACGCCGACCGCGCGGATCACTGCCGCAGCCGCGTCGCGGAGCTCCTGGTACGCCTCGTCGGAGAGCGTCATCTGCGGCGCGACGGTGACGGAGTCGCCCGTGTGCACGCCCATCGGGTCGAGGTTCTCGATCGAGCAGACGATCACGACGTTGTCGACGCGGTCGCGGACGACTTCGAGCTCGAACTCGTCCCAGCCGCGTACCGACTCCTCGACGAGGACCTGCGAGATCGGCGACTCCGAGAGCCCGATCTCGACCTGGCGCCGCAGCCCGTCCTGCGTCGAGACGAAGCCGCCGCCGTGACCGCCGAGCGTGAACGCCGGCCGGATCACCGCAGGCAGCGAGACCTCACCGAGCTCGTCGAGGCTCGTGACGATCTTCGAGCTCGGCACCTTGAGGCCGCAGCTTTCGACCGCGACCTTGAAGAGCTCGCGATCCTCCGCGCGCTTGATCACGTCGAGCGGCGCACCGATCAGCTCGATCCCGAGGTCGGCGAGCACACCCGACTCCGAGAGCTCGCGCGCGAGGTTGAGCGCGGTGCCTCCGCCCATCGTCGGAAGCACCGCGTCCGGCAGCTCACGCTCGAGCACGCTTGCGACACCGTCCACGTCGAGCGGCTCGATGTAGGTGCGGTCCGCGAAGCCCGGGTCGGTCATGATCGTCGCCGGGTTCGAGTTGACGACGATCGTGCGGTAGTCGTCCTGGCGCAAGACCTTCAGCGCCTGACAGCCCGCGTAGTCGAACTCGCACGCCTGGCCGATCACAATCGGACCCGAGCCGAGGATGCAGATCGATTCGAGATCGGCGCG
The DNA here is from genome assembly GCA_046734795.1 of Actinomycetota bacterium. GTDB lineage: Bacteria > Actinomycetota > Thermoleophilia > Gaiellales > Gaiellaceae > JBKPRX01. Next base: position 21,669 of record JBKPRX010000013.1, on the reverse strand, counting down.
CCTAGGCATCGCCGCTCGCAACGTCCTCGACCCACTTCGCGAGCGACGGCCACGCGTCGTGCGGCCCGGGTCCTGCCTCGGGATGGAACTGCAGCGAGCGCGCGTGCAGCTCCGGAAAGTCGAGGCCCTCGACCGTCTCGTCGTAGAGCGAGATGTGCGTCGCCTCGCTCGAGTCGGTCGCCGCGACTGCGAACCCGTGGTTCTGGCTCGTCACGAGCACGCGGCCCGTCGCACGCTCGAGCACTGGGTGGTTCGCGCCGCGGTGTCCGAAGGGAAGCTTGTAGGTCTCGTGTCCGGTCGCGAGCGCGAGCAGCTGGTGGCCGAGGCAGATGCCCATCACCGGCGTGCGGCCGAGCAGCTCGCCGACGATCTTCGTCTCGTCCACCAGCGGCTCGGGATCCCCGGGGCCGGGCGACAAGAGGACGCCGTCGTAGCCTGCGAGAGTATCGGCGTCCGCGTCGTGCGGATAGACGGTGACGGCTGCGCCTGCTGCTGCGAGCCGGCGCAGGACCGACCGCTTGACGCCGTAGTCGACCACCGCGACCCGCACGCGACCCTCGTCGGTGAACTCGTATGGCTCGGCGACTGAGACGCCGGAGACGAGCGCGCGTCCGTTCATCTCCGGCGCCGAGCGTGCGAGTGCGAGTGCCTCGTCGACCGGCGTCGTTCCCGTCGCGACGACCGCTCGCATCGCGCCTTCGTTGCGGAGCTTCAGGACGAGCGAGCGCGTGTCGATTCCCGTGAGCGCGAGCACGCCGCGCTCGTGCAGCCAGTCGGTCCACGCCGGGCCGCGCGCCTCGCGCATCAGCACGGCGCGTGCGTGCGCCTTGCGCGACTCGGAGCGCGCGTCGGCGACGCCGTAGTTGCCGATCATCGGCGCGGTGAAGCACACGAGCTGCTCGGCGAAGCTCGGGTCCGTGACGACCTCTTGGTAGCCCGACATCGCGGTCGTGAAGACCGCTTCGCCGCACGCGTATCCAGGTGCGGCGACCGACTCGCCGTGGAAGACCGTGCCGTCTTCGAGCGCGACGTAGCCGGTCATTCGTGCACGACCTTGCCGCCGGCGATCGTCATCCGCACTCGACCGCGCAGCGTCTGGCCGAGCAGCCACGAGTTCGTCGATCGGGAGCGGAACCCGTCCTGCCCGACTCGCCAGACTGCATCGAGGTCGAGCAACACGAGGTTCGCCGGCGCGCCCGCTGCGACGCGGGGTCGTTCGAGGTTGAAGATGCGCGCCGGCCCGGCCGACATTCGCTCGAGCAGCGTCGCGAGGTCGAGCTGGCCCGTTTGCACGAGGTTCGTGTAGAGCGACGCGAACGACGTCTCGAGACCGGTGACTCCGAACGGCGCTGCCTCGAACGGAACGTCCTTCTCGTGGCGAGCGTGCGGCGCGTGGTCTGTGGCGACGGCGGCGATCGTCCCCTCACGGAGGCCCGCGATGAGTGCCGCGCGATCGTCCCCCGAGCGGAGAGGCGGATTCATCTTCAGGTTCGGATCGAGCGAGCGCACCGACTCGTCGGTGAGACAGAGGTGGTGCGGTGTCACCTCGCCGCTTGCGCGGACGCCCGCCGCGATGGCGGCGCGCAGCGCCTCGACCGACTCCGCGGCACTCATGTGCATCACGTGCAGCGGCTGCCCTTCGTAGCGTGCGAGCGCGAGATCTCGTTCGACCATCACGGACTCGCCGACGGACGGGTAGCCGGTGACGCCGAGCTCGGCCGAGATTGCGCCCTCGTGCATGTGCCCGCCGCGAGACAGCGTCGGGTCCTCGCAGTGCAGCGCGACCGTGCGCCCGGCGACGCGGCTGTACTGGAGCGCGCGACGCAGCATTCCGGCGGAGACGACCGGCTTGCCGTCGTCGGTGAATCCCGCAGCGCCCGCGTCGGCAAGCTCGCCCATCTCCGTCAGCTCCGCCCCGTGCAGCCCGCGCGTGATCGCGGCGAGGAAGCCGGTCGGGATCGCCGCTTCGGCTTCAGCGGTCTCGACGAGCGAGCCGAGCGTCGCCGCGCTGTCGACGATCGGATCCGTGTTGGGCATCCCGAGGATGGCGCAGTAGCCGCCGGCTGCCGCGGCCTGCGTACCGGAGGCGATCGTCTCCTCGTCTTCGCGCCCGGGCGTCCGTAGATGCACGTGCGGATCGACGAACGCGGGCGCGAGCACGAGGCCGGTCCCGTCGACGACGCGGTGGCCGTTCGAGTCGACGGTTCCGACCGCGGTGATCGCGCCGCGATCGATGCGGACGTCGACGAGCCCGTCGATGCCTTCCGTCGGATCGAGAACGCGCGCGCCGCGGATGACGAGGTCGTCGCCACGGCCGCCCTTCCAGAAGAGCGTCGTCATCTACGCCACCCCCAGCGCGGCTTCGGCCTGCACCGGAGCCGGGCCCGAGGTCAGCAAGTCGTAGAGAACCGCCATCCGCGTGACGAGCCCCGCCCGCACCTGCGTTCCGATCAGCGCGTCGGGACTGTCCGCGACGCGCGGGTCGATCTCCACGCCGCGGTTGATCGGCCCGGGGTGCATGACCTTCTGGCCCGGCCGGAGCCGCTCGGTCGTGATGCCCCAGCGTGCGGCGTACTCCCGGAGACTCGGCACGAAGTTCTCGCCGTCTTCCATCCGCTCGTTCTGCATCCGGAGGACGTAGACGACGTCGGCCGCTGCGATCGCCCCGATGTCGATCGTTGCCTCGCAGCCGAGGCTCTCGATTCCGCGGGGCAGGAGCGCCGGCGGTGCGACGACCGTCGAGCTCGCACCCATCAGCGCGAGCGCCTGCACGAGCGAGCGGGCGACGCGCGAGTGCAGGACGTCGCCGACGATCGCGACATGCAGTCCTGCGATGCGGCCGAACTGCTGCTGCATCGTGTACAGGTCGAGGAGCGCTTGCGTCGGATGCTGGTGCTTCCCGTCGCCCGCGTTCACGACGTGCGCTTTCGTCACCCGCGCGACGAGATCCGGTGCTCCGATCTGCGGATGTCGAATCACGATCACGTCCGGGTCGTACTCCGAGAGCGTGAGGGCGGTGTCTTTCAGCGACTCGCCCTTGTCGGCAGACGAGCCGGCGGAGCGCAGCGTCATCGTGTCTGCCGAGAGTCGCTTCGCCGCGAGCTCGAAGCTCGACGACGTGCGCGTCGACGCCTCGTAGAACAAGTTCACGACGAGGTATCCGCGAAGCGTCGGCAGCTTCTTCACTTGGCGGTCGAGCGACGACTCGAACGTGCGTGCAGTCGCGAACAACCGCTCGACGTCGTCGCGAGTGAGGTCGGCGACGCTGATCAAGTGCCGGCGCGGCGGGTCCTCCGACGGCGGCCGCAAGTCGCTGCGCATGACGCGGATGTCGCCTCTGCGGTTGCTAGCCATGATGCGACTCCTCTTCGGGCTGGGCGAGCAGCATGATGCGATCGACCTCGTCGATCTCGAGCAGCTGCACCTGGATGCGCTCGCCGCGTGCGGTGGGAAGGTTCTTGCCGACGTAGTCGGGGCGAATCGGAAGCTCGCGGTGTCCGCGGTCGACGAGCGTCGCAAGCTGCACTCGGTCCGGGCGGCCGTAGTCGAAGAGCACGTCGATCGCCGCTCTGATCGTGCGGCCGGTGTAGAGGACATCGTCGACGAGGACGACTGTCTTTCGCTCGACGGGAAACTCGATCGCCGTCTCGCGCACGATCGGCTGAGCGCGCAGCGGCGGTTGCCCCGAGCGGACGAGGACGTCGTCGCGGTGGAACGTGATGTCGAGCGTGCCGAACGCAGGTGCGCTGCCGGCGCGCTCTTCGATGAGCCTGCGAAGACGCTGTGCGAGCGGAACGCCGCGTGTCTGGATGCCGACGAGCGCGACGCGATCGAGATCGGGATTGCCCTCGATGATCTCGTGCGCGATCCGTGAAAGCGTTCGCGCGATTGCGTCTGCGTCGAGAAGGATCTTGCCGGGGGCTTCGACGGCGCTCATCGCGCGCCGCCCCGGCTCGTGGGGTGGTGCCTGCTCATCCGACTCCTTTCCGGCCTCGCTGGACCGGCTTAAAGGGGTTCGTGCCGCGCGGCAGTGTAGCGGGCTCCGCGGATGGAAGCTACGCGAGCCGCGTTCGCAGCGCTTCTTCTTGCGAACGCTCGACGTCTTCGACCGTGACGCTCGGGTCGTCGAGGTGGGCGTGCGTGACCTCGGCCGGGCTCGGCTGGGCCTCGGGCGGAAGCCACGTCTCCGAATTCCACACGGCGGAGCGCACGAACGCCTTCGGACAATGCGCGAACACCTCTTCGGCCTCGACGACGATCGCCGTCTTCGGCGGCTTCCCGACTGCCGTCAACGAGGCGAGCAGCTCGGCCTCTGCGCTCACCGCCGCACGTCCGTTGACGCGCAGCGTCTGACCGCGGCCGGGGATGAGGAAGATCAGCCCGACGTGGCCGGTGTCCGTGATGTTCCGGAGCGTGTCGATCCGGCGGTTACCGGTTGCGTCCGGAATCGCAAGGCGCTCGGCGTCGAGCACGCTCACGAAGCCGGGCGGCCCACCGCGCGGAGTGACATCGCAGCGGCCTTCCGCATTCGCGCTTGCGACGAAGACGAGCGGCGAGCACGCGATGAAGCGCCGGCACATCTCGTCGAGATGGTCGATCTCCTTCGCTGCGGCAAAACCGCTCGGCGGGTTGTAGATCTCGCGAAGCGCAGCTTCGTCGGCGATCGGCGCGGGCGGCGCGTTCATAGCCGGAAGCTATCGACAGGGTCAGTGCACGCGCTGCAGTCGCGCTCGGGCGTCAATGCCGAACGCATCCCAAAAGCCGCCGTGTGGATCTGCATCGGCTAGAAGTGCGAGCGCGACCTCTGCAGGTCCGATCCATTCGTCGTCGTCCTCGCGAAGCCAAACGATGCGGCCGGCGAGCCGTTTCACCTCGACCTCGAGCGGAGCGGTCTCCTCGAGGCGGGCAACGGGGTCCACGGCGAAACCTTATCCCCTCAACCGGTCGCTAATCGCGAGGAGACCCTCGCGCCGCACCACGACCGTTTCTGGAAGCTCGCGCTCTGCGCGGTCAAGCCCTTCCGCGAGCTCGTCCGCGTCGAGGAGGTCGAACGTTGACACGTGGCGCGCACGGATACGCGCGAGCGCGTCGTCACGCGAGATCTCCCGCTCCTGCGGCACTCGCAAGAATCGCGGCGCCGCGAAGCCCGCGCGCGGCAGCTCGGCTTCGAGTTGCGCGGTCGTCGGAAAGCGCTCCGTGTCGATGCGCTCGATCGACGGGAAGTAGCGCACGAGCCAGTGCCGATGGAACTCGGAAGGGTCGAACGTCACGATCGCGAGCTTGCCGTCGTGCGTCAGAACTCTCGCGGCTTCTGCAAACGCTTGCTCGCGATCCAGGTGGTGGACGACGAGCCAGTAGACGACGCGGTCGAACCAACCGCCGCGAAACGGGAGCGCCTCCGCCCGCCCCTCTTTCAACCCCACGTTCTTCGGTACTCGGTCGCGCGCCGCCGCGACCATCTTGGGCTCGGCATCGACGCCCCACGCTCGCGCAATCCCTTTCTCGGCGAGCGCTGTGCAGAGTCGCCCGGTCCCGCAGCCGACGTCGAGGACGCGCCTGCCTCTGAGCTCGGCTTCGTCGACGAGCCGGTCGAAGATCGCCCACCAGGTCGCGTCGACCGGACGAAGGCGGTCGTAGTCGTCCGCAAGCCGGGCGAAGTCGGACTTACGCATCGAGCGCGCGGCGCAAAGCTCTCACTGCGTCAGCCGCGACGGGTTCGCCGTGCGAGAGGACGATGAGCCCGAGCTGGCGCTCGAGAAGCGGCCGCAGCGCAGCTCGTGCCCTCGCCGGGCCGGCCGGATCTGCGAACCAGTCGTCGGGACAGACGCGGACACCGCCGTCGCGATCGCCTAGCAGGACGTCGCCGGCGACGAGCGCGGCGGGTTCCGACGGAACGACGTAGGCGACCTCGCCTTTGCGGGCGACGTCGACCGCTTCGAGTCCGCCGGGCAGCGAGTCGCCGGGTGAGAACCCGCGCGCAGCGACCGAGAGCCGCTCGAGTGCAGGCTCCGGCGCGGCGATCTCCGCGCCGTAGCGTCGCGCCACCTCGTCGGCATCGCGCTCGTGCCAGAAGACGGTCAGCAGCACCGCGACGGGCAGATCCGCGCGCTCGACGTCTGCATCGAGATGCGCGAGAAACCGCTCACGGTCTTCCGCGCCGGTCGGCATAAGCGGATCGATCAAGCAGATCGCGTCCCGCCCCTCCCAATAGACGCAGCCGACGTCTTGCTCCCAGCCTTCGCGCTCGTACTCCTGGGGGGTCCAGTCGGGGTGCGGCGCAGTCCACCGCCAGAGCCCCGGCGCGAGCTCGGCGACGTTGAGGGTCACTACGGCTCGGCGATCAAGTCGTCCGGTTCGGTCATCGCCTCGATTGCGTCTTGCGCGGCTTCGAGTGACGACTCCTCGACGACGACGGTGACGGCGTCCTCTTCCACCGCCGCCTCGAGCTCGCAGTCGATGCCTGCGTTACGCAGGATCTCCTGGATCTCCTCCGCTTCGGCGACGTCGCCTGCGGTTGCGACGTGAACCATTCGCGTCATTGCGTCGATGATACGGCTTCGTCGCGTTCAGGGACGGCGCCGCCACGAATGAGCTGCGGTGCGCCGCGCTCGGGGAACGGGATCTCGATCACGTCGAAGTCGCGCGGAACGACGGTGCCCGCGAAGATGCTGCGCGCTTCACGCGCGAGCTCGGGACCGAAGTAGCGCGGCGAGAGATGCGTCAGCGCGAGCATCGTCACTGCGGCCTCGCGCGCGATCGTCGCAGCGTCCGCGGCAGTTGCGTGCAGCGTCTCGCGCGCGCGCGTGAGTTCTTCTTCGCCGAACGTCGATTCGTGCACGAGTAAGTCTGCGTGACGGGCAGCCTCGATCACCTCCGGGCACGGAGCCGTGTCGCCGGTGAAGACGACGAGCCGTCCCGGGCGCGGCGGGCCGAGCACTTCGTCAGGCGTGACGACGCGGCCGTCGGCCAGGGTCACCGACTCGCCGCGCTGGAGCAGGCCGCGCTCCGGACCTGCAGGCACGCCGGCGAGGTCGGCTGCCTCAACGTCGAACCGCCCCGGTCGAACGGCTTCGACGAGACGCCAGCCGATCGCGCTGACGCCGTGGCTCACCGAGAACGCCTCGAGTCGGTAGCCGTCGCGCTGCAGGCCGTCGCCCGCAGTTACCTCGACGAGCTCGACGGGATACGCGAGCTTGCCGAAGATCCGCCGGAGCCCCGAAAAGAGCTGCCGCAAGCCGGGCGGCCCGTAGATCGTGAGCGGAAGCTCGCGGCCGCGGAGCGAGAACGTCTTCAGCATCCCCGGCAAGCCGAGAAAGTGGTCGGCGTGGTAATGCGTCAGGAAGATCTCGGCGAGCTCGGGCAGGCCGACCGACGAGCGTAGGAGCTGGCGCTGGGTGCCTTCGGCGCAGTCGACCAAGAGGCGTTCGCCACCGCGGCGCACGACCAGGGCTGCAGGCGCGCGTTGCGCCGTCGGCATCGATGCGGACGTGCCGAGGAACACGACGTCGAGGTCCATGCGGCGATTCTAGAAGTCGGCTTTTTGCGGCAGCCGCCGAGTCGACACCGGCCCGTTCGGCATCGGCCCAGTCGGCACCGGCCCGCTCTCATCGCGGAACAACGAGCCGCTGTCCCGGTCGCAGCACGGCCGCTGGTCCGAGACCGTTCGCATGCTGGAGCTTCCAGACGCCTTCGCGCGGGTCGCCCCCGTAGTGCGACGCCGCGATCGTCCAGAGCGTGTCGGCAGGCTTGACGACATAGGCCCCCGAGCGGCCGCCGCCGGACGAGCTGTGGACGACGCTGAGGGCGACGACCGCGAGGAAGACGATGACCAGGAGCCGAACGAACATGTGTTCGCCACACTAACGCGAACATCTGTTCGTGTCAAGCGTCCGTCAGGGGCCAACGACGACGAGCTCGGGCTCGATGCGCTCGCCGTCGATCGTCAGCATCAGCATCGTCCTGGCCGGCGCACGCCGCCGCTCGGTCGGGCTGCCGGGGTTGAGGATCCAGACGCCTTCGACCTCCTCCACGTGCGGCTGGTGCGTGTGGCCGTAGAGCACTGCGTGGACGTCGCGGAAGTGCGCCAGCAGACGGGCCGCCCTCCCCTCGGCCGGGCCCGCGTCGTGGACGAGCGCGACGCGCATGCCGGCCAGCTCGACGACGAGCTCATGCGGAAGCACTGAAACGACGTCCAGCTCGTCGACGTTCCCGGCGACGGCGTGAACCGGAGGTCCGAGTGCGCGCAGCTCCTCGAGCGCGGCCAGCGACGTGAAGTCACCTGCGTGGAGAATCGCGTCCGCTTCCTGCAGACGGTCGACGCACGCGCGCGGAAGACGGCGCTGACCGCGCGGTAGATGCGTGTCGGAGATCGCCGCGACGCGCACGGCGAACAGCCTAGTGCCGCTTCTTCTTGCGCTTCTTGCTCTTCGGCTGGCTGTTCGTGCTCACCGCGCCAGGCTTCCACGAGATGAAGCCGGTCGTGCACGCCGAGCGGCCGAGGTCGGCGAGTTGGCCCATGACGTTGTAGGCGACGCGAGGTGCCGATACGCCCGGCCCGCCGTAGGTCAGAAGGCCGCTCTGCCAGCCGCCGCCGACGATCTGCCCGGTCTCGTTCCGGCCGTCGCGGTAGCGCTCGTCGATGAGCAGGAAGAGCAAGACGTCCGTCACCGCCGGATCGCACGCGAAGTACTTCGTGACCATCATCCGGAGGTACTGCGCCTGCTGGACCTCGCTGACGGTCTTCACGTTCTCCTTGCCCATGTACTGGGCGAGGAGCGCGGTCACGACCTGCCAGCCGATTTCGTCGATCCGGAGCGTCAAGCCGTTCAGCGTCGTCGGCTGCGCGGTGCCGTGGAACGCATCCCAGACCGCCTGCTTGACGCGGTCGAGGTTCGAGATGCCGAACCGATCCGGATTCGGATAGCCGATGTCGGGCGAGTCGGAGGGGCTGTTCGGATTCGGGTACGGATGAACCGCGAGCTGATCCATGATCGGCTTCGTCCGGCCGGATGCGCGATACGCGCGACCCACGTCGCGGAGGAACACGAGCGGCTCGGTCGACTCCGACGTGGATGCGCGCGGCGACAGGCCCATGGCGACCACGCGCGCGTCGGGGTTCGCCAGCTTGATCGAGTCGTAGCACTGAGCAAGAAGCGCTTCGTACGCCGGCGCTGCGATGTCCTTACCGCTCGCGCTCTTCTGCGGGGTCCAGAAGAGCCTCGTGTTCGGCTCGTTCCAAACGATGAAGTCGACGATGCCCCACTGCTTCACGGTGTCGGCGACCTTGCCCGCCCACGCGCAGAACGGCATCGCGTCGTGTTGCGACCCGCGCGTCGACTGAAGGACGAGCACGATCCGCACTCCGGCTGCCTGCGCCTTGGGTGCAGCGCGCTCGAGGAACGGAAGCTCGTTGATCGCGTCGGGGTTCGCGGCGTCCCATGAGAGCGTCCAGCGGTTCTGGTCGAGCTGCGCACCCCGAAGCTGGTCGAAGAACCACTCGCCACCGTCGTCGGCGAACTTCGAGCTGTCGTCAGCGACGCCGTACTCGATCGGGGCCGGCTCGGCCCCGGGCGCGACGACGCGCGGAGAGCGCGTGGCTGCGCTTGCGGCAGTCGCAGCGACAGCTAGCGCTATGACGGCGAATAGCGCGCCGTTTCGAACCCTCTTCACGGACATCCCTCTCTGACCTCGGCGGCGTGACACTAAGTACATCGGCAGCCGAAGACCGGAACAACAGGCCGTTCGGCCCATTTCGGGCGTTCGAGGGACCCACGGAGTCGAACAAGAATGCGCCTGGGAATCGGAGTCACGAGGCTCGGAAAGGCCCGGCGGCCGATGCCGTCCACCGGAGGAACGGTGTTAGATGCGGCTATGGCGCAACCGCCGCCGGCCGATTCGGAGCACGTCGACGCCGCAGGCGAAGTGCCTGCGGTTCCGACGTCGCCGTCCGATCTCGATCAACTGCGGCGAACGTCGATGGCTGCCGAGCGGACGTGGCTCGCCTGGTGGCGCACCGCGCTCGGCGCAACCGCGGGGGCGCTCGCTGTCGGTCGGTTCGCGCCGCAACTGCTCGACGTCGCCCCGTGGCCCTACATCCTGCTCGGCTGCGGCTACGCCTCCCTCGCGATCGCGCTGTCGATCGTCGGGGCACAACGCCAGCGAGCCTTGGAGAACGCGTTGCGAACCGGCGGCCACGTGCCTCTGCAGTTTCGAACTGTCGGCCTCTTCACCGTCGGCGGCGTCGCGCTCGCCGTCCTGACCGTCGTGCTGGTGATCGCGCAGACCTGACGCCGTCTCACCGAGTCGGTAGGCGAGGAATCCGCTCGAACCGCTGAGCCGTGCGCGCGCTTTACCCGGCCGGAGCTTCTCGCTCGTCAGCGAACGGTGGCGGTGCTGAGCCGGTCCGCGAGCGCTTCGACGATCTTCAACGAGAGCGTCGGCGACGATCTCAACACCTTTTTGAAGTCCGTCCCTGTGAGCCGGAGCGCTTCGACCGGTGTGCCGGTCGTCACCGTCGCGGTTCGTGGGCCACGGGCGAGAAGTGCAATCTCGCCGAAGAACTCCCCGCGTCCGAGAGTTCTCAGCAGCCGGCCCTTGCGACGCACGTCAACCTCCCCTTGGAGGATGATGAAGAAGCCGTCGTCGTACTGACCCTCTCGCACGAGCGTCACAGCTTGTGGGTAGTGCTCCTCCCACGCCACCGCCGCAACACGCGCCAACTCGTTCTTGGATGCGCGATCGAAGATCGAGACCCCCCGCAGCAACTCGATCTTCTTGTCGCGGCGTAGGGGCATGGCGCCAATTTTGGGCGATCGCGACCGCCTCTTCAATGCCACCTCTCGCTTCGACGCTGTCGCCATCGCTCCCCTCCAGACTGGCCAGCGCCAGTCCCCGGACAGGTTGTCGAGTCCTCGCGGAGGCGAAGCGCCTCGCCAGTCGCTTTGAGATCGGCGGGACCGTTGGCCATCGGTCGAGGAGTTCGGCCCTCGCGCCGCCGGAAAGGAACCCCGCCGTCTCCGAGCGGGTCTTCACATGCGCCCGGTAGGAATCGAACCTACGGCCTTGCGCTCCGGAGGCGCACGCTCTATCCCCTGAGCTACGGGCGCGGAGGCGCCAGTGTATCGGCGAGGTTCGGAGGCAGGTTCTGCGGGGTAGAATTCGAATCCCGATGTACGCCGACGACCCCCTCAGTACGTATGCCGAGCCTGCCGCGCATCCAGCGAAGGCGGACCCGCGAGCGCGCGTCCGGGGCTGTCGCACGCCCGCCGGCTGAGCCGCGCGTCGCCCAGCTCAGCGCCGAAGGGCTGACCTGGATCCACCTCGACGCGCCGACGCACCAGGAGGCGCAGCTCCTTGCCGAGCGATTCGGGTGGCATCCGCTCGACGTCGAGGACGTCATGTCGCGCCGCCAGCGGCCGAAGGTCGACGACTACGCAGACGACGGGTACCTCTTCGCGGTTCTCCATTTCCCGGTTTGGGACTCGAGCGTGAAGCGCCTGAACGCCGGCGAGCTCGACCTCTTCCTCGGCCCCGACTACCTCGTCACGCTGCCGAGCGTCGCGCTCGCGCCGGTGACGCATCTCTTCCGGCGGTGCGACGACGACGAGGTGCTGCGCACGCAACTCTTCTCGAAGGGCTCCGGCCGGCTGCTCTACGAGGTGCTCGACGACCTCTTCGACTATTGCTTCCCGATCCTCGACAAGATGGGGTTCAAGCTCGACGCGATCACCGAGGACATCGACGAGGGCGGCGGCAAGGAGCTCGTCCGCGACATCCACAAGGTGAAGCAGGAGATCATCTCCTACCGCAAGATCATCAAGCCGCAGCGCCCGACGCTGCGCTTGCTCGAACGGCGCGTCGAGCGGTTCCTGCCGGAGGAGCTCGAGCTCTACTTCGACGACCTCGTCGACGCGAGCGAACGGATCTGGGACCAGCTCGACAACTTCAAGGAGGTCGTCGAGGCGCTCGAAGATACGAACGAGTCAGCGATCCAGCATCAGCAGAACGACGTCCTGCAGATCCTGACGATCTTCAGCGTCATCCTGCTGCCGCTGACGCTCATCTCGGGCATCTTCGGGATGAACGTGCACTTCCCGGGCTACGGGCACGTCGCGACGTTCTGGGCGATCGTCGGCGTGATGATCGCGACGATCATCGGACTCGTCGGGTTCTTCCGCTTCAAGCGCTGGATCTAGCGCTACGCGGGCCAGAAGTCCTCGACGAGCTCGACGTCGTCGCGTGGATCGTCGCTGACCGGCGAGACGATGATCAGGATCGCCTCTTCGGGCTCGTCGTTCCAGACCGACCGGACGACTTCGGGTGCCACGCGCACCGCGGTCCCGGGGCCGACGTCGATCACGTCGTCGTCGAGCTTGAACTGCAACGTTCCCGCGAGGACGAAGTAGATCTCCTCCTGGGTCTTGTGCCGGTGGCCGTAGCTGCCCTTGCCGCCGCTGTGCTGTGGCATGCGGCGATGCGTGAACGCGATCTGTTGCGAGCCGAGCTCGCCGGTCAAGAACCGCATTTCGCCTGGGTACTGGCCGCCGAAGGCGTCGTCGACCTCGCCAATGTGTTTGATCGTGTAACCGCTCATGGCGAAGCATTCTGATACAAGCGCGCGCATGACGCAGCAGCTCTGGGCGCCGTGGCGGCTCGAGTACATCCAGAGCGCGGACGCGCAGGAGGGCTGCTTCCTCTGTGCCGCCGTCGACGCTACGGACGACGCGGAGGCGCTCGTCGTGCACCGCGGCGAGCGGGCGCTCGTCGTGGCGAACAAGTTCCCGTACTCGTCCGGCCATCTTCTCGTCGCGCCGCACCGGCACGGCGTCGAGTTCGACGACCTCGCTGACGACGAGATCGTGGAAGTGCACCGGCTGGGCGCCGCCGCCATCCGTGCGCTGCGCGCGGCGATGAATCCGGACGGCTTCAACCTCGGTTGGAATCTCGGCCGCGTCGCCGGCGCCGGTCTCGTCGACCACGTGCACTTGCACGTTGTGCCTCGCTGGTCGGGCGACACGAACTTCATGCCGGTCCTCGCCGACGTGAAAGTAATGCCGGAGCACTTGCAGACGACGCGCGAGAAGCTCGTGGACGCGTGGCGGTCATGAGCCATCCGGCGGATCTCGGCGTCGTCGCGTGCTCGAGGCTCCTCTCGAGCGGCGACTTGTCGTCGCGCGAGCTCGTCGAGGCCTGCCTCGCTCGGATCGACGAGCGTGACGGCGCGCACAGCTTCGACGGCGACGCGAGCTCCGTGAACGCGTGGATCCGCGTCTATGCGGAGGATGCGCTCGCGGCCGCGGCCGCGGCAGACGAACGGCGTGCGCGCGACGACGCTCCGGCTCTCTGCGGTGTTCCGCTCGGCCTGAAGGATCTCTACGCGGTCGAAGGCAAACCGCTGACGGCCTCGAGCCGCGTGCTCGACGAGCACCCGACGCGCGACAGTGACGTCTGGTCTCGGCTGCGCGCGCACGGGATGGTCTTGCTCGGCCACCTGCACACGCACGAGTTCGCCGCCGGCGGTACCACGGACCAGGTCGGGAACCCGTGGCAGCTCGCGCGCACCGCCGGCGGCTCGAGCGGCGGCTCCGGTGCTGCGCTCGCGGCGCGGATGGTCCCCGCCGCGACGGGCACCGACACGGCCGGCTCGCTGCGGATTCCGTCTGCGTGTTGCGGCACCTCGACGATCAAGCCGACGCGGAACCTCGTCTCGCTCGCGGGTGTCGTGCCGCTCTGCTGGAGCCTCGACCACGCGGGTCCGATGGCTCGGACGCTCGAGGATTGCGCGCTCTTGCTCGAGGCGATGGTCGGCGCGGACACAGGACGCGCGGAAAGCGCGATCCCGCGCATGCCGGCTCCGCCACTCGAACCCGCGCGGCTGGACGGCCTTCGCCTTGCGGTGTCGCCTCGGCTCGGCGCGCACGAGCTCGACGCGGACGTCGCTGCGAGCTTCGACGCGGTTCTCGGTCTCTGCCGGGACGGGGGAGCGAAGGTTCTCGAGACGCCACCCGACGTTGCAGCGCTCGACGTCTTCGCCGACTTCACCGACGTCTTCGGCGCGGACATGCTCGGCTACCACCGCCGCTTCGACAACCTGCGCGACCGGTATCGCCCATCAATCCGAGAGTTCGTGGAGACGGCAGAAGCGCGCGCGCTGACCGGCTGGGAGTACGCGGCCGCGCAGGCACGACGGCGCGAGCTCACCGCGCGCTGGAGCGACTGGCTCGCGGCCGAGCGGATCAGCGCGATCCTCGAGCCGACGCTGCCCGTTGTCGCGCCGACGCGGGGCTCCGGGTACGACCACGCCTTCAGCGACATGGCGCTGATCGCGTACACGCACTACTGGAACTGGACGGGCTTTCCGGTCGTCGCGCTTCCGAGCGGAGTCGGCTCGAGGACGAAATTGCCCACGAGCGTCTCGCTCGTCGGTCCTGCCGGCTCAGACTGGATGCTGCTCGGCCTCGGGCTCACGCTCCAGCGGGAACTCGGAGTGCCGGCGCCGCCCGGACTGTGACGGCGCGGGTTCACGAGCCAACCGCGGCTCGCGTTCCGATCGTCGCGTCGCTCCCGCACGGCGGCGAGACCTTCCCCGAGTGGGCGCGCGGCGGCCTCAAATGCTCCGTAGAGGAACTCATCAACACCGATTGGGACACGCCGCGTCTCTATGAGTTCCTACCGGCGCTCGGAATCGCAACGGTCGAGGCGACGCTCAACCGCTACGTCGTCGACCCGAATCGCGATCCGGCGATCCGCCACGGCGAGTTCAAACGCGCGGCCGTCGCCGCGGCGACACCGTGGGGTCTCGAGCTCTACGCCGAGCCGCCATCCGAGCGCGAGCTCGACGATCGAATCGCGGCCGGACACACGCCGTACCACGAAGCACTCGACGCGCTGATCGCGGCGGCTCGCGAGCGGTTCGACCGAGTCCTGCTGCTCGACCTGCACAGCTTCGGCGTGCCGCTCGACACCGATGTCGTCGTCGGCGACGCGAAAGGAACGAGCGCTACCGTCAACGCACTCGAGCTCGTTGTCGGCGCGTTCGAGCACGCCGGCTTTCGCGTCAGCGTCAATCGGCGCTTTACCGGCGGCTGGATCGTTCGTCGCTTCGTCTCGCGTAGCGACGTCGACGCGCTGATCGTCGAGCTGCACTACGGCTGTTACCTCGAGCCCGAGGGCTGGCCGCACGCTCGCCCACGCTTCGACCGGGGACGATTTGCGTCCGCCCAGACGCGAGTTCGCGGCGCGATCGAAGAGATCGTCGCCGGCTACGACGCGCGCTGCCGGTGAACCGTCAGCCGGCGCGCGCGGGCGTCGGCGCTTCCTCGTCGACGTCTTCAGTGTCCGCAGCCGGTGTGGGATGTCGCGGAATCATCGGCCCGTCACCGGCGGGATCGGCCAGGTCTGCCTCGAGCCATGCGTACCGGCCCGCCAGGACCTTCTGCGCGGCGCGGTAGCTCGCATCGTCGTCGTTTGCCCAGAGCGCGTGGAAGAGCGTGTCGATCCGCCGACGCGACTGACTGCAGAACAGATCGGCGAGCTCGCGCGCCTCGGTGGTGCCGATGCGCTCCGCATACACGCACGCGCAAGCGATCGCGTACAGCTCCGCGCCGATGTCGACGAAGCGACCGAGCAGTGCGCCCTTGCGCTCGAGCCCTGCGCGATGGACGCCGAGCGCGTAGAAGATCGAGCGCGCGAGCTTCCGCGAGTTCCGCTCGGCGAAGCGCAGATGGCTCGCGAGCGGCCCGAACTCCGCGTACGACGACGGCCGCTGTCCCTGGCCGACCGTGAGCTTCGGGAACCAGCCGGCGTAGAACTTACCGGCCTTCGCCGCGGCCTTCGCCTTCTCGGGCGCCGCGACGCCGGGCTCGAGCATCTTCCCGCCGGCGTCGAGGTGCGTGTCGAGCGCCTCGCGCGCAATCAGCAGGTGCATGATCTCGGTCGAGCCTTCGAAGATCCGGTTGATGCGCATGTCGCGGAGCAGCTGCTCCGCGGGCACCGGCTTCTCGCCGCGTCGCTTCAACGACTCCGCCGTCTCGAACCCGCGACCGCCGCGAATCTGCACCATCGTGTCGACCGCCTGCCAGCCGAACTCCGAGCCGTAGAGCTTCGCGAGCGCCGCTTCGATCCGAATGTCGTTTCGCTTGTCGTCGGCGAGCCGGCACGACACGTCGACGACTGCCTCGATGCCGAACGCCGTTCCCGCGACGAAGGCGAGCTTCTGCGCGACTTCGTCGTGCTGCCCGATCGGCTTTCCCCACTGCACGCGCTCGGCCGCCCATTCGCGCGACACCTTCAATGAATATTTCGCCGCGGCAGCGGTTGTCGCCGGCAGCGACAGGCGACCGGTGTTGAGCGTCGTCAGCGCGATCTTCAATCCCATTCCGATCCCGCCGATCACGTTCTCCTTCGGCAGGTAGACGCTCTCGAACTGCGTGACCGAGTTCTCGATCCCGCGGATGCCCATGAACTCGTTGCGGTGCGTGACCGTGACGCCTTCGAGGTCGCACGGGCAGATGAACGCCGTGATCCCGCCCTTGTGCTCCTCGGTGCGCGGCACCATCGCCATCACGACGACGACGTCTGCGATCGCACCGTTCGTCGCCCACAGCTTCGTGCCGTTGACGACGTAGCCATTTCCGTCGTCGGTCGGCGTGGCCATGCAGCTCATCCGCGCGGGATCCGACCCGACGTCGGGCTCCGTGAGGAGAAACGCCGAGACGTGCGTCCGTGCGAGCTTCGGCAGCCATTCGCTCTTCTGCTCCGCGGAGCCGAAGAGCCGCAACGGCTCGGGCAAGCCGATCGACTGATGCGCGGAGAGAAGTGCGCCGAGCGACGAGTGCCAGGTGCCCGCGAGCGCGACAGCCTTCGTGTAGTAGAGGAGCGAGAGCCCGAGGCCGCCGTACTCCTCCGGAATCTTCATGCCGAGCGCGCCGAGCTCCTTCAGCCCCTGGATCACGTCGTCGGGAATCTTCGCGTCGCGCTCGATCTGCAGCGGGTCGACGCGCTCTTCAAGGAAGACGCGCAGCCGCTCGAGAAACGCATCGCCCTTCTCGCGCATCTCCGCCGGCTCGTCCGGCTGCGGGTGGATCAGCGACAGATCGAAGTTGCCGAGGAAGAGCTCCTTGCCGAAGCTCGGTCGCTCCCACTGCGTCTCACGACTCTGTTCGGCGAGCTCCCGTGCTTGCTCGTAGGAAACCTGGTCGCTCATCCTCCGCCTCCTGGCTCGTCGCGTCGCGACGAATGGTAGAGGGGCGCGCATCTCGCTCGCTTTTCCAGGTGGCTCGGCTCGGACGATTGGGCCGGACAATTGGGCGTGGCGGGCGCGCTCGGGCGGATCGTCGCCGAGTCGCCTGACGCCTACGGCCGGTACTGCTGGTCGAGCGAGCGCACGGTGTCGATGCGCGTGACCATCCAGAACCCGGTCGAGATCGGCTCGAACAGCCGGCGCCCGAGCGGGTTGCGCCCGGCGACAAGCTCGGCGAGCTGCGCGACCGTGATCTTCTTCCCGCTCGGACTGTTCGCGAGCACGGTCACGCGCGCCGACGGCGGCACGCGATACGAGAAGGCGCGGTGGCCTTCGTCGACGATGTAGTTGTCGTTCGGGACCGGCTGTCCGGGGTCGACCGCGCCGTCCTCTGCCGCGGCCTTGTTCGCCGTGCTGCCGCTGAGCAGAAGCGCCGGGTCGAAGCGCAGGTCGTAGAAGCGCCCGTGTTTCTCGAGCGACTTGATGTAGCCGAATTGCGCGAGCTCGCCGGGCGGTCCGACTCCCCTCTTCGCGCCGACGGTGACGGTGCGCGTGACGGTCGTCGTCCCACCGCAGCCGGCGACTGCGACGAGGAACACGAAGGCCGCGACTGCGCAGACGATTCTCTGCATGTTCCGAGTATCGTCGCGGAACCGTGAGCGCGACAGTGCAGATCACGATCCCCGACGCGAATGCGCTTGCAGAAATGCGAGCGCAGCTGACGGAGATCCTCATCGACTCGGTGCACGCGGGTGCCTCGGTGGGGTTTCTCGAACCCCTTTCGGAAGCCGACGCAGACGCGTACTGGCAGCGAATCGAGCGCGCGGTTGCAGACGGACGCTGCGTCCTGCTCGTCGCGGCCGCGGACGACGGCGTCGTTGGCACTGTTCAGCTCGACATCGACACGATGCCGAACCAACCGCACCGCGCGACCGTGAGCAAGCTGCTCGTCCACACGAGCGCGCGCCGCCGCGGCATCGGCGAAGCGCTGATGGTCGCGCTCGAGGACGCCGCACGCCAAGCCGACCGTTGGCTCCTGACCCTCGACACCGCGACCGCAGACGCCGAGCGTCTCTACGAACGGCTCGGCTGGACCCGCTCCGGCGAGATCCCGGACTACGCGCTCAACCCCGACAGCACGCTGACGCCGACGGTCTTCTACTGGAAGCGACTGCGGTAACGCGGGGTGTCAGGGGGCGCGACGGACGAGCAGTCGCGCCAAGCGCACGTTCGTCGCGGACACCTTCGCCGCGTCCTTCTCGGTCGCGAGCGTTCCGAGCGTGATCTCGCTTCGCCCCTTGCCGACGAGCACGTACTCCGCGACGAGAGGCTCGACCTGGCCTTGCGAACGCACGGTCACGCGGGCCTGAAACGCTGCGCTGTGATCGGTCAGGTGCGGGAACGCAATTCGTGTGGTCGAGACGACCGACAGTGACGGCGACGCGAGGACCTTCGCCAGCGTCCGCTCGAAGCACGGCACGATCGCGTCCCAGTCGCGCCGAAGCATCCCGGCGCTCTTCACGATTTGCGTCTGGCTCGAGAGCAACGTGCGCGTGGTCTTCCAATCCGTTGCCGCCGCGCCGGTCACGACCGTTTCACGCGGGGCCGCATTCGCGCAGTCCGGGAACTGCTGCGTCAGGTTGACCTTCGAAGGGCCGCCGCTCCACGTTCCCGAGCCGAGGTCCGCGCGCTTGATCACGACCGCGTGCGCGGCGGCCTGATCGCGAGCGTTGTAGTCGACTCGAAGCTTCGAGAGCGCAGCCGCGGCAGTCGTCGCCGAGACGGCAATGCCGACGACGACCAGGACGAGGATCGGCGTTCGCGACCGGTGCGTCGGCATGACGCGAAACGATGCCAGGATTACGGTGCCTCCACCTGCGCAACCAAACGAACGAGGAGAACGAACCGATGACCGAGCATCCGGTGCTGGAAGGCGCCGAGCCCCTCTCGACGGCCGGCGGCCCTCACGGCGCCCTCGTCGTGCACGGCTTCACCGGCAGCCCGCAGTCGATGCGCGGACTCGCGCACGCGTTTGCGAGCGCCGGCTTCAGCGTCGAGCTGCCACGGCTTCCGGGGCACGGCACGTCGGTCGACGAGATGGCGACGACAGGCTGGAAGGACTGGACGGCGACGGTCGAGCGCGCATACGAGGACCTGGCCGCCCGGTGCGAGCGCGTCGTCGTCGCGGGCTTGTCGATGGGCGGCACGCTGACGCTCTGGCTCGCGTCGCGCCATCCGGAGGTCGCGGGCCTCGTTCTGATCAACGCCTTCGCCGACGCGCGACCGCTCGGCGCAGCACGTGAAGGGTGTCAGGCCGCGCTCGACGCCGGCCAGCGTTTCCTACCGGCGGTCGGGAACGACATCGCCAAGCCCGGTGTGACGGAGCTCGCGTACGACTCGGTACCCGCCGCGGGCTTCATCGAGCTGATCGACGCAGCGAACGAACTCCAGCCGAAGCTGCGCGAGGTCAAGGTGCCGACGCTTCTCGTCCACAGCCTTCAGGATCACGTCGTCGCCCGCGACTCGCGGGACCTGATCGAGTCGTCACTCGCCGGCCCGCTCGAGGTCGTGGAGCTCGAGCGGAGCTTCCACGTCGCGACGCTCGACTACGACGCGGAGGAGATCGGGCGGCGCGCAGTCGAGTTCGCGCTGCGGGCCGTCGACGCTTCCCGGTAGCTCCGTAGTTCGCAACAGCCGCCGTCCGCGTTCCCACAGCGGGACGCAGTGGGCCCTGGGTACAGGAGCCCACTGCGTCGGTCGGCGAAGCCGCCGTCTATGGCGTCGAGAAGGCGTAGAGCTTGTTGCTTCCCGTGAGCCCGAACTGCGTGTAGCCCGAGCCCCAGAACACCGTGCCGGCGGAGATCGACGCGCCTGCTGCACAAGCGCCGCCGCTCACGTAGTCCCAGAGGATCGCGCCCGTCGCCGCGTTGAGCGCGAACATGTGCCCGCTCGGGTCGAGTGAGCAGCCAAACACGACGCCGTTCGCACCCGAGACCGCCCCGGGTGCCTGAGCGCCAGTGGGATTCGCGGTCTGCCACAGGATCTTGCCGGTCGCCGTGTCGAGGGCGCTCCAAAAGCCTGACGTCACTGTCGTGCCGGTGGGCTGCCCGTCCTGGACGAGCGTCCAAGGCTGTGACAGCGAGTTGGCGTCCTCAACGTAGATCCGCTTGCCGTCGTTCGCCGAGCCCCACTGCAGGCCGCCGGTGACGCCGCCCGGGCCGACCTGGGTGACCCACGCGGTCGCCCCAGTGTTCGGATCGAGCGCCCAGTACTGACCGCTTTTCTGACCGATTCCGAGCAGCTCGCGCGCGGTCGACTTCGAGCCGACCGTGAACATGGTCGGCCCCTGACCGAAGTCGTAGTCGGGGCCGGTCGGGCTCGGGCACAAATCGATGTCGCCGAAGCCGGGAAGGCAGTTGAGGTTCCAGATGTCAAGTGGCAAGGCGAACTTCGCCCACTTGATCGCTCCGGTTCCGAGGTTGAGTGCGAGGACGGAGTCGAAGTGGTTGTCGGGTGGATTGCACGCCTGAACCGCAACCGGATCGCTCCCGGCGGCGACCGCGCAATCGACGACCGATTGTGGAACGGAGTAGTTGTTGCCGGTGCCGACGTAGAGGCTGTTGCGTGCCTTGTCGACTACCGGCGTGCTGCCCCAGACCGCTCCGCCGCTGAAGCCCGGGGGCACGGTGTAGGTCTTCCAAAGGATCCGACCGGTATCGGCGTCGAGCGCGACGACGCTGCCACGCGAGCTGCAGCACACATACCCGGGAATGAACGCCACGAGTATCTCCTCATACGAGGCGACGCCGACGTACACGACCTTGTTGTCGCTGGACATGACTGCCGACTGAGTGACGATCGAGAACGGGTGCGAATCGATCTGCGTCGTCCAGAGCACCTTCCCGGATTGCTTGGTGACCGCGACGACGTTCGCCCCACCGCCTAGTCGCCCACCCTGGTCGCCGAGGATGATCTTGTTGCCGGCAACCGCGGGCGTCGTCCGGGCGATGTCGCCCGGAATCCCGGTGTAGTCGCCGATCTTGTGTGACCAGACCTGGGAGCCTGTCTTCTTGTCGATCGCGAACAGGTTGCCGGCCCAGTCGGGTACGTAAACGGTGTTTCCGTCGACGGCGGGCGTCGCGGAGACGTCGCCACCCGTCGTAAATGTCCAACGCGGCGCGAGCTGCGCCACGTTGTCGACCCCAATCCTCGTCTCAGCAGGCTGCCAGCGCGTGTTCGTCGGATCCTGACCGGCCGTCAGCCAGAGACCGTCCGCGCTATCCGCCGACGCCGCGCCCAGCAGCACAAGCGCTGCAACGACAACGAGTAGAGGGATGCCACCGCGTCGCGCAAGCAGGCGTCGACGGCGCACGGCACTCCCGAGGGACCGCGTCATGGGGGGTACCTCCGTGTGAGGGTCAGACGCTCGA
>JBKPRX010000012.1:0-4342 GCA_046734795.1 Actinomycetota bacterium | reverse complement strand
CTCGTGCGATCTGCTCGTGATGGCCGACGACGCGAAGATCGGCTACCCGCCCGCGCGCGTCTGGGGCTGTCCCACGACTGCGATGTGGGTGTACCGCCTCGGCGCGCAGCGTGCGAAGCGAATGCTCCTGACCGGCGACCTAATCGACGGTGCGACCGCCGCGGAGTGGGGACTCGCGCTCGAGGCGGTGCCGGAGTCGGAGCTCGACGCGCGCGTCGACGACCTCGCCGAACGGATCGCGAGCGTCCCGACGAACCAGCTCGTGCTCCAGAAGCTGATGGTCAACCAGGCCTACGACAATATGGGCCTTGCCGGGACGCAGATCCTGGCGACGCTGTTCGACGGAATCGCGCGTCACACCGCCGAGGGCAAGTGGTTCGAGGAGCTCGCGCGGAGCGAGGGCTTCCACGCCGCGGTCGAGTGGCGCGACTCGGGCCGCGTGATCCCCGACGGCGGCGAAGGATCGCGCGCGTGAGCGCGGCGGCGCTGACCGACTCGTATATCGCGGCAGACACGAGCGAGCCGGTGAGCGAGCTGACGTGCGGCGAGCTCCTGCGCGACGCGGCGCGCGATGCGCCCGACCAAGTCGCGCTCGTGGAGGTCGCGCCTCCGGGTAGCGCGTCCCTGACCGGCGCCGAGCGCACGGACCGGACGTGGACGTACGCGGAGCTTCTTCGCGACGCGGAGACGTGCGCGCTACAGCTCCTCGAGACCTTCGAGCCCGGTGAGCGGATCGTGGTCTGGGCGCCGAACGTGCCCGAATGGATCGTCCTCCAGTACGGCACTGCGCTCGCGGGGCTCGTCCTCGTGACCGCGAACCCGGCGCTGCGCACGAACGAGCTTCGGTACGTGCTCGAGCAGTCGCGCGCGGCCGGCTTCTTCTCTGTGGACGCGTTTCGAGGCACCGATATGGCCGCAATCGCCGTTGAGGCCTGCCACGGCCTGAACGACC
Source organism: Actinomycetota bacterium (assembly GCA_046734795.1). GTDB lineage: Bacteria > Actinomycetota > Thermoleophilia > Gaiellales > Gaiellaceae > JBKPRX01. Next base: position 3,390 of record JBKPRX010000012.1, on the reverse strand, counting down.
TCCGGGCGACCTTCTCGTTCGCGGATTGGCCGTCGACGTTCGCGCAGCGGCCGGCGACACCGCGCGAGCTGCCAACCGTGTCGCCGGGCGACGCGGCGCAGATCCAGTACACGTCCGGCACGACCGGATTTCCCAAGGGCGCGCTCCTCCATCACCGGGGTCTGGTGACGAACGCGCGCTACATCTGGCTGCGCGGCGAAGGCACTCCGCGCGGGACGCTGCTGAGCGCGATGCCGCTGTTCCACACCGGCGGCTGCGCGATGTGCGTCCTCGGCTGCGCACACCTCCGCGCGAGGTACGTGCTGATGCACCTCTTCGACCCGGAGCTAATGCTCGCCGCTATCGACCGGCATCGACCGCAGATCGTCACCGGCGTGCCGACGATGTTGATCGCGATGCTCGACCATCCGCGCCTGTGCGACACCGACCTTTCGAGCGTCGAAGTTGTCATGTCTGGCGGCTCGATGGTGCCGCCGGAGCTCGTGCGCCGGATCGAACGCGACTTCGGCTGCCGCTTCACGACCGTCTTCGGCCAGACCGAGCTGAGCCCGGTGCTGACGCAGACGAGCCCGCACGACGAAGAACGCGACCGCCTGCAGACCGCGGGGCTGCCGCTCTGGAACGCCGAGGTGCAGATCGTCGACCTCGCCGGCAACGTGGTGCCGATCGGCGAGCAAGGCGAGATCTGCGCCCGCGGCTACCAGTCGATGCTCGAGTACTTCGAGCTGCCGGAGCGCACGGCCGAGACGATCGACGCCCATGGCTGGCTGCACACGGGCGATCTCGGCCGTCTCGACGAGCGCGGCTACCTCCAGATCACCGGGCGGCTGAAGGACATGGTCATCCGCGGCGGCGAGAACATCTATCCCGCTGAGATCGAGCAGGAGCTGTTTACGCATCCGCAGGTTGCGGACGTCGCCGTCGTCGGGGTGCCCGATCCGGTATGGGGCGAGCGCGTTGCAGCTGTCGTGCGTCCGGCCGACCCGAGCGATCCGCCGGCATGCGCGACTCTGCACGCGTACTGCCGCGCGCGGCTCGCGCCGCACAAGACGCCCGTCGATTGGTATCTCGCGGATGAATTTCCGCTCACGGGCTCCGGCAAGGTCATGAAGTTCCAACTGCAGGAGCAGATCGCCGCCGGCGCCTACGAACGCCTCGACGCCTGACCTTACGAGTCTCTGAACTTCGTCGGTCTGGCAGCCTGACCCGTCCGCCTTCGGGAACGCGCGAAGAAGACACGACCGAAGGAGGATCGATGAGATCTGCAGTGTTCTTCGCTGCCCTGCTTACAGTTGCCGCGTTGGCGGTCGCGGCAAATGACGCCGCGTCTGCGGCCGACGGCCACGGGAACGGCTCGGCCGGCGTCGTCTTCGTCCAGACGAACGAGCTGTCGAGAAACACAATCGTCGTATACGACCGCGGCCAAGACGGACGGCTGACCCGCGTGGCCGAGTATCCAACGGGCGGCACCGGCGGGGTCGCAGCTCCTGGGACGGAATCAGATCACCTCGCGTCGCAAGGCTCGCTCGTCTACGACGCCGAGCATCGCTTGCTCTTGGCCGTAAACGCGGACAGCGATTCAGTGTCGGTGTTCCGCGTCCACGGCGATCAGCTCGCGCTTACCGCAGTCGTTCCGTCAGGAGGTCAGTTCCCGGCAAGCATCTCGGTGCATGGCGAGCTCGTGTACGTGCTCAATGCGGGAGGGACGGGAATCGTCCAAGGGTTCCGGATTCATGCGAGCGTGCTCGCACCGATTCCGGGTTCGGCGCGATCGCTCGGTCTCGCGAACTCGAGCCCGCCGGACTTCCTGACCTCGCCCGGGCAGGTCGGCTTCACCCCGGACGGAAGCAAGTTGCTCGTCACGACCAAGGCAAGCGGAAGCCTCATCGAGGCATTCGCAGTCGGGCACGACGGCCGACTCTCGGCTACAGCTGTGGCAAACCCCTCGGCGACGCCAGTCCCGTTCGCGTTCACGTTTACGCCTGACGGCATGCTCGCGGTCGGGGAAGCGGGCGGAAGCTTCGTCACCACGTACGTCGTGCAACCCGACGGCACGTTTGCAAGCCCGAAGTCGACGAGCGACGGACAGATGGCGCTCTGCTGGATCGTCCGCGTCGGCGGTTACTACTACGTGTCGAATACGGCGAGCAACACGATCAGTGCATACACGATCGCAGCCGACGGTCAGCCGAGTCTGGTCGGGCCGAGCGGGATCGTCGCGACCACTGAGCCCGGTCCAATCGATATGACCGCGCCGACGCACGCGCAGTTTCTCTACGTCGAGACCGGCGGTGGCACGATCGATGAGTTCGAGGTCAACAACGACGGAACTCTCACGAAGCTCGGCGTCGTCGCTGGTCTTCCCGTCGGAATCGAAGGCATCGCCTCGACGTAGCGTTCTGGCCAAGAGACGAAAGCGCAGGGCCCGCCTGCGTAGGTGGGCCCTGCATCTTCACGCGCGCTCGTCGTGCGTCACATGCCGGACATGGGGATGAACTCGAGCACCTCGATCTTCGCGCCGGGAGCACTGTGGTGCGGATGCTCTGCAAGCAGCTCGTCGATCGTCGCGCGCGAGTCGGCCTCGAGGATCGAGAAGCCTGCGATATCGCCGTCGCCTGCGAGCGGCGCGCCGAGATCGACGATCGCGGGGCCTGCCTTGCCGGCCCAGTCCATCCATTCCTGCATTCCGGCCTGTCTTTGTTCCGGCGTCGAGTTCGCCATCTGCTCCTCAGGTGAGGCCGAGGAGTGATAGAGGACGAGAAACTTCGGCACAGGGTCTCCTTTCGGTGGACTCGTTCGCCGTGGTGCTGCGAATCCCGTAGTGCGATCGTCACCGCTCGCGCCGACGTTTGAACCCGAAAAGGCCGATCGGCAGGAAGAGCACGAGCGGCAGAAAAAGAACGTGTCCGCTCGTCGCGACGTAGACAACCACCGCGATCGCGATCCCGACGAGAATCAGACGCATTCGTTCGTCGTGCCCAACCGCCGTACCATTGAACGTCCGGCGGGGTGCCGGAGCGGTCGAACGGGGCGGTCTTGAAAACCGTTGGGCGCGCAAGCGCCCCGTGGGTTCGAATCCCACCCCCGCCGTTGTCGGAACGACAACGAGGTCCTGCGCAGGATTCGCGACCGATCGCGCGTTCCGCAGCAGAGCCGTCTGCGCCGGCGGCGCGAACTACCGGCTCTTCAAGTATTCGACGAGATCGCGCTTCTGCTGCGTGGTGAGGCCGAGCTTCAGGCAGCCGTCGTAGTGCTCGACGACGGCCATGAGGGTCGGGAACCGGCCGTCGTGGTAGAAGCCGCGCTTCGACCGCGTGAACAGCCCCTCGAGCGGCGCCGTGACGTACGTACCGTCCGGGCCGCGGTTTGCCTGGAAGGCGTCGATACAGA
>JBKPRX010000011.1:0-67559 GCA_046734795.1 Actinomycetota bacterium | reverse complement strand
AGATTTCGCGCAGGCTCGGGATGTCGCCGAGGACGAGCGCGCAGCCGGAGCGCGCGGCCTCGAGGATGCCGAGGCCGAAGGGCTCGTACCGCGCAGGCGAGCAGAAGACGCTCGCCCGCCCCAGCAGCTGCCGCACCTCCTTGCGTGCGAGAGCACCTCGAGGCGTCCCGGCGCCCGCGGTGACGATCGGCCACGGGCAGGCGTCGCGGACGCGGTCGAGCGCCGCGACGTTCTTCGCTCCATCCCAGAACCGCCCGAGCGCGACGACGAGCGGCTCCTTCTGCGCCGCCGCCGGCACGAACGAGCTGCCGTTCGGGACCACGACGCGCGGCCCAGGCAGCCGGTAGTGCCGCTCGAGATCCGCGAGAACGGCGCGCGTGGGCGCGACGACCATGTTCGCCGCTCGCAGGCCCGCCTCGACTGCGGACCGGTAGCGGTCGTAACGCTCCGGCGGCAGTTCACGGTGCACTGCCCACCACCACGACACGACGTCGGAATGGGCGACGACGACCACCGGCGCGCGCCACGGCAACGACGCGTGCGCGAACCCGTTCAGGTGGATGACATCGGGCTGAAGCTCCTCCTCGAGCTCGAGCAGCCACACGCCGGCGCGGTCGACGTCGTCCCAGGGGTCGTCTTCCCACTCGAGTCTGTACGGCGTCCCAGGTCCCATTGTCGCGACTTCGACCTCATGGTCGAGCGCGGCGCGCAGGTCCTGCACGTACGTCGACACCCCGCCGACAGTGTCGGCCGTCATCAGGATCCTCATCGCCCGTAGACGCGGTCGAGGATCTCCGCCACGCGCACGAGCTCGGCCGCCTCGGCCGGATCGAACCGTTCGCACGCGGCCACGCGTCGCGCCCATGCCACGGCTGCGCGACCGGGCCATTCGTCGGGCGGCTCGACGACCGTCTCGCGCGAGGTCCCCCGCAAGAGCTCGCAGCGGAAGTCGTAGAACGAGCCGTCGACGTTCGTGACGCGGACGCTTTCGTCGGCACCGTGGAATGTGGCCTCGATCACAGCGTCCCGGCCCAGGTTCGCGTTCCACGAGCAGGCGATCCGCACGTAATCGAGCTCCGCCGTCGCCCACGTCTCGACCGGCTCGCCGCGCAGGCGCGCGCGCACCTCCACCGGATCGAGGTCGAGGACCCAGACAGCGAGGTCGACGAGATGGATGCCGAGGTCGATCACGCAGCCGCCGCCCGCGAGCGTGGGGTCGCGGAACCACGGCTTGTCTGGGCCGTACGCGTTGTGGAAGACGAGGTCGGCGGCGAAGACGTCGCGCGCGTGCTCTCGTGCAGCGCGGAACGCCTCGGCGTGGCGGTACGAAAGGTCGACGCCGACGAGAACGTCCGCGCGCTCGGCCGCCGCTACGACAGCGCGTACCTCCTCCGCAGTGCGCCCGACGGGCTTCTGCACGAACACGGCGAGGCCGCGGTCGATCGCGGCAATCGCCTGCTCGGCGTGCAGCGCACTCGGCGTCGCAATCACGACGCCGTCGAGCTCCTGCTCGAGCAGCTCGGCGTACGACGTGAGCGCGCCGTCGACAGCTGGATCCGCGATGGCCGCGACCGTGCCGGCGCCGGCTCGCTCGATCGCCTCGAGGCGGCTGCGGCCGATCCACCCGACGCCGAGGAAGCCGAGGCGCGGGAGCGTGTCTACGGGCACACGACCGCCTTCAGGAATCCATCGGGTCGGGTGCGTGCGAGCTCGAACGCGTCGTCGAGACGCGACAGTGGCAGCCGGTGCGTCACGAGCGCCGCGACGTCGAGGACACCCTCGCACGCGAGGCGCACTGCCTCGCGGAGCCCTTCCACGTACACGCCCGGATCGCGCCCGTGCGCGTTGATCACGTCGATGCCGCGCCAGTTCCAGCTCTGCATGTCGACGGTGCGCCGGCCGTCCTGGTGGAACCCCGCCACGACTAGGCGACCGCCCTCGGCGGTGAGACGCGACGCGGTGTCGAGCGCGCCCTGCGTCCCGGCAGCTTCGACGACGACGTCGAACTCTCCCTCGGCCTGCGTGTCGCGCCGCACCTCCGTCACGTCCGCGAGGAGGCGTGCGACGGTGGTTCCGAGGAATCCCATTCCCACCACGGCGACGCGTTCTCCGTCCTGCACTCGCGCCCGCCGAACGACGTTGACGGCGCAGGCGAGCGCCTCACCTGGGAACGGAACGCCTTCGAGCGCCTCCGGCAGCTCGACCACGTGCGCCGCGACGTCCCACTCGGCGAACCCGTGGTACGAGAGCGCGGCAACGCGGCGGCCGTCGTCGGTGCGCCCCCAGACTTCGTGGCCCGGAGCGCCCGCCTCGGCCGGGTAGGAAAACCAGTCGCGGCCCTCCCAAAGGGGCAGCGACGACCCACAGACGCCGCACCCCTCGACCTGGATCAACAGCTCGCCGGCACGAGGCACAGGCACCTGCACGCGCGTCGTCTCCACCCGCCCCGGAGCGATCAGCACGCCGGCGCGCATGGTGCGGACTGCAACGGCTATAGCGCAACTACCTCCGCCGGCCGCAGCCAGCGAACGAGCTCTTCGATGCCATCTTGCGGCGCGACGAGCGGCGACCAGCCAGTCGCGGCGCGGAACCTGCGCGTGTCCGCGACGTAGTACCGCTGGTCTCCAGTGCGCTCTTCGGCGCGCTCGACGCGAGACGCGCCGATCAGCTCCAGCACCTCGCCCACAGAGACCGCGTTCGCCGGGCCGCCGCCGATGTTGAAAGCCATGCCCGCGACGGAGTGGCGGTGTTCGTGCGCGAGCTGCATCGCGTCGAGGAGGTCATCGACGTAGAGGAGGTCGCGCACCTGGTGGCCGTCGCCGTACACGGTGATCGGCTTGTCGTTCAGTGCCTGGATCGCGAAATGCGCGACCCACCCCTGATCCTCGGTGCCGTTCTGATGCGGCCCGTAGATGCAGCTCATCCGGAAGACCACCGTTTCGAGGCCGAACGACTTCGCGTAGTCGAGGACGTACTGGTCCGCGGCGCCTTTCGAGCACCCATACGGCGTGCAGAAGTCGAGTGGGCGTTCCTCGTCGAGGCCGTTCGTGCGCAGCGACGGATCGGTGGGCAGCCATCGGGCGCCGTCGAGTTCGAGCGGAATGTCGGGGAGCGGCCCGTACACCTTGTTCGTCGAGGTGAAGAGGACGAACGGCGCCACGTCCAGCCGGCGCAGCTCCTCGAGCAGCGTCAACGTCCCGCGGACGTTCACGTCGCAATCGTCGACAGGGTCGTCGAGCGACGTCGTGACCGCGACCTGCGCCGCGAGATGGAAGACACGGTCGGCACTCCGTACGGCACGCCGGACGACCTGCGCGTCGCGGACGTCGCCGTGCACGAACTCGATGGCGCGGCCGTACGTCCGCTCGAGCCACATGAGGTTCCGCTCGGATCCCGGCCGCACGAGGCTGTCGAGAACGACCACCTCTAGCCCGTCCTCGACGAGCCGCGAAACGAGGTTCGCGCCGATGAAGCCTGCACCGCCGGTGACCACCGCACGTCTCATCGCTCGCGCCCGCGGGCCGCGCGCTGGGCGGCCGCGTCCTCGAAACCGTCGTCGGCGGTCTGCCGATGGGAGCCGATGAAGCCCGCTCCCCCGGCGATGAGAATCGTCTCCATGAGGCGTCCGTTTTATCCGGCGGGTCGCCGGTGAAACCGTGGTCGTTGTCAGCGATGCATCTATGTCTTTGACTACATAAGGGGAGGGCGCTGGAGGCGTGACGAGAGCGAGCGGCTGGTGCGTCGTCCGCCCGGCGCGCTGCGTCTGGAACGGCGCTCGCCGTCAGCAGAAGATGCTGCTCGTTTACGGATCCGACGTGGAGGTAGGCGGACGGCGTTGACAGCGACGCAAACGAGATCGGGGTACGAGGTGCTGCGCGGGGCTGTTCCCCAGGAGGCAGTCGACGGCGTGCTCCGCCACATACACCGCGACGTCGCAACGCGAGGCCTGCCGCAGGAGTGGCTCGCGCAGTGGCTGTGGAACGCACACTGGTATCCGCACCTCCGCTGGGATGACGAGGTCGTATCGCTGCTCGAGCACCTGCCACCGGCGCTCCGCGACGGAGAGCTGTGCGACCCGCAGATCGTCGGGCAGATGCCCGACGATCCCGAGCAGGAGGTCGACCTCCACTCGCACGTCGACCAGCTCCCAGACTGGGCGAACGGGAGACCGTACGCGCGCATCCTCGGCGTCGCGCTCACGCGCAACGGGCCGGAGAACGGCGGCCTCACGGTGTGGCCGCTGGACGGAAGCGAGCCGCAGCAAGTGACGCTCGACCCGGGCGACGTCCTCGTGATGCACCCGCAACTCCCGCACGCAAGCGGCGCGAACCGCACCGGCTCGATCCGGTACTGCGTGTACTTCCGCTTCCTGAAGCAGTAGCGTCGATCGCACGCTCCCGAACGGAAGCGCCCGAAAAGACAATCCCGCAACCGGGCTTTTCGCTTCAGTTGTTGAGGCGCTCGCCTTCGTCCGGCGTGCCTTCGATGTACACGTTCGCGTCCAAGCAGAGCATTCCGAAGCGCCGCACTACGTCGCACGGAATACCGCGCCGATCGAGCTGCGGCCGCCACTCATCCGATCTGATCCGCCAGGACTCGCGGCGCTGACGAGCTCCACCGTGAGACCCTCACCCAGATCAAGTGGCTCGCAAGGCGCACCTCATTTGCTCGGCACTTCGAACACCTCGATCGTGTACTCGCGACCGTGTGACAGGAACGGGTGATCTCGCAATAGCTCGAGTGCGTGCGCGCGATCGTCGGCGCGGATGATGCTGTAGCCGTTGAAGTTGGCGGCCGTTTCGCTTGTGCTGCCGTCGGAGTTGACGACGAAGCCGTTCGCCAACGGCGACCCGCGGTCGACGAGTTTGTCGCCGAGGCCTTTGAACCACTCGGGCCACCCTGCGTGCGAAGCGTCCGACGTCGTGGCTGGTCCTCTGTAGAGCACGAGCAAAGTCGTCACGTTCTTCTCCCTTTCGATCGTTCCCACCGGCGCTTGTCGCCGAGATGGTCACCGAGAGTAAAGGCGGCGACGCCAGCTGGTACCGGTGAGCGATGCCGTTTCCTAGACTCGATCAATGCGGACGCCGCTGTGCGACCTCCTTGGCATCGAGGCACCGATTGTTCTCGCACCGATGGGTGGGGCGGTCACGCCGACACTGGCGGCTGCCGTCTCGAATGCGGGTGCGCTCGGCCTGCTGCCGCTCAGTTGGACGCCCCCGGATGAGATCGCCACGGTCGTTCACGAGACGCGCCAGCAGACGGAGCGTCCATTCGGTGTAAACCTCGGGCTCGCCTGGGACCAGCGCGAGCGGCTCGCGTCGGCGCTCGCCGCGGGCGTACGCGTCGTCTCGTTCTTCTGGGGGGACGCGACCGACATCGTCGGCGAAGCGCGCGATGCGGGCGCAATCGTGTTCGTCACGGTCGGAACCGCCGACGAAGGGCGCGCGGCCGCTGCCGCAGGCGCCGACGTCGTCGTGGCGCAGGGATGGGAAGCGGGCGGACACGTTTGGGGAACGGTCTCGACGCTTGCGCTCGTCCCGCGCGTCGTCGACGCTGTCGCGCCGGTTCCGGTCGTCGCCGCGGGCGGAATCGCGGACGGACGAGGTCTCGCTGCCGTGCTCGCGCTCGGCGCCGTCGGCGCGTGGGTCGGCACGCGCTTCCTCGCCGCAGCGGAGGCCGCGATCCACCCCGACTACCGGCGTCGCCTCCTCGCCGCCGGCGAAGACGACACCTTCTACAGCACGCTCTTCGACGGCGGCTGGCCCGACGCACCACACCGCACCCTTCGCAACTCGACGGTCGAGGCGTGGGAGCGGGCAGGCCGACCCCCTGCGGGATCGAGACCCGGAGAAGACGACGAGCCCGCGACGCGGCCCGACGGTTCGCGAATCAGCCGCTACGCAGCTGCGACGCCGACCGCCGCGATGGTCGGCGACGTCGAGCCGCTGCCGCATTGGGCTGGACAGGGAGTGGGGCTCGTGACCCGAGAAGAGTCGGCCGCCGACATCGTCCACGGCCTGATAACCGAGGCGGAGAACGTCATCAGATCGCTCGGGTAACTCGAGTCCGCTCGAAACGGTTCGAGTTCGTCAGACGCCGGCGGCGGCCGCGCGCGCGGACGGCCGCAGCAACGCTCAGCGCTGACGCAGCACCTTCACGAGCTCAGGTCAGCCATGGCGCCAGCGTCTCGGCGATCTCTGCACAACCGCGCGGGCTGCTCAGGCGAGCGCGAACGCGTTTGCTCTCGACGACGACGAGCGCGGGTACTCCGTCGACCTTGAAGCGTTCGACGAGCTGGGGGTGCCGGTCGACGTCGATGCGACGCAGCTGAAACGAATGGTGGTTACGGCGACGCTGCAGCACCTGCGCCAGAAAGCCCTCCGTGCGTCGCGAGCTTCCCGAGGTACTCGAGTAGAAGAACAGGAGCTGCGGTCGAGCGTCGCCCGACTCCGGCCCTACGGCCGGCGTGACGATCTGAGCTGAGTGTGCACTGGACATGACGGCCCTCCTCGGTTCCGACTTAGGCGGATCGAGGGTTCGTCCATCAGCCACAACGGACTGATCTCGCACCCAGCGACTCCAATCGGCGCTCGCACGTCCTCCGCATCCGAGCACCGCAGGGGTCTATACCCGGCCTCGCCGCCAGCCCAAACGCGGAATGTGTCGGTCAGCCCTCGGGCGCGCGGTCGTCTGCGTGCGGTTCGAGGACGAAGACCTCGGCTGCCATGTCTGGCTCGAAGTGCACCTGCGACATGAAGGCGATCACGGCCCTGCCCGTCGCGGCCTCGACGGCCTCGGTGAACTTCGCTGCCATCGCGTCCTGGAAGATCGTCCGCGTCTCTCGAACCGCATCCGCCCGCCCGGACTCGATCAGTGTCCGCTCGAACGGCGTGTAGATGTCCTCCAGAAAGCAGACGACGTAGTTGCGCTGGATGATCGTCCTCGTCGTCGTCGCGCCGCGACCGTAGTGCTCTCGATGCATCCGAGTGATCGCATTTGAGACCGCCGCCGCCTGCTGTGCACGTTCGGAGATCACGCTCGTCATCGCACACCCGCTAACCCGCTCCCCGAGGATCGATACCCGGAAGGAGGAAGGAGCGAAGAAACAACCAGGCGGGTAGTTGTGCACCTCCACGCTAGCTGATCACAATGGGACGGTGATAGCCTTAAAACCCGGGCACTGGTGTGGTTTCGCCGCTCCGGCGCTTCTGCAGGAAGTGGGTGCGCGGCCTGTCCAGAGCGGCAGGCGACGAGCCCTCGGACAACAGGGTCATTCCGAGGAGGGTTCGTGATGCAACAGACGGAGGAATCGGGGCCGCGGGCCCGCGACGTCGGACACCGCCAATCGCTCTTCCGCGAGGTCAATGAGCGGATTGACGAGCTCGCGGTGACCCTCGAGATGCACGACAAGGTGGAGATCCTCTGCGAATGCGGCCACAAGGACTGCACCGAACGCATCGTCCTTAGCCAAGCCGAGTACGATCATCTCCGCGCCGTCCCCACGCACTTCGCCGTCCTCGCCGGCCACGACATCCCGGCGGTCGAACGCGTCGTCGAGAGGAACGAGCGCTTCATCGTCGTCGAGAAGTTCGGCGAGAGCGCAGTCGCGGCGATCAAACTCGACCCGCGACGACAAGATCGTTGACGGCGGCGCCGCCACAGGCGGACGCGAGCACTGTCTAGAGTGCCGAGGTCGGCGGCTGCGCGGAGAGCCCGTGCCGTTGCTGCGAAGAACTGTGGAGCGCGATGGCTGTCCTTCCCGGGCAGATGTCGAGCCCTTAGGTGCTCGACTCCGCTTGGTGGCGCGCCCGCTGCCCACGTCACCTTGCGGACCTAGCCTCGGGGCGGCGTCAGCGAGAAGATGACAACAACGCCACTCGATCGCGGACGACACCTGTCGGCCATCTCGAACGGGATCACCCGGCTCCACCGCGAGCACTACGGACGCGGCGCAACGACCGTCCGCACGATCATGCAGCGCAACTACGTCGTGTGCGTTCTCGAGGACATCTACACGCCGATCGAACGGACGTTGATCGACGCCGGCCGCGCAGACGCCGTGCGCGAGACGCGCACGATCTTCCAAGACACCATGAAAACCGCGTTCATCGAGATCGTCGAGAACGCGCTCAACCGGAGAGTGCTCGCGTTCATGTCACAAGTGTGCTTCGACCCGGATATGTCGGCCGAGATCTTCATTCTCGAGCCAGAAGGAGACGACAGAGCGCCTGAAGCTGACGCTTCGGTCGCGAAGTGAGGCGTCAGGAGCGGACCGCGCGGCCGACCCACGCACGTCGCGGATCTCTTATCGCGCGCGGGGCACGAGGCGGGTACCGGTTGCTTTGAAGGTCGCCACGGCTCGGCCGCCGCGGGCGAGGTCGAGCTCGTGCGCGGAGGCGGCGGTGACCTCCGCAGTGATCGGGCCGATCGAAACGCGCACACGGTTGCCGACATGGACGACAGAGCGGACGTCGCCCTGGATGACGTTGAGCGCCGAGTCGGAGTGCTGGACGCGACCGACGGTGATCTCCCACGGGTAGACGACGACGCCGACGTCTCCGAACGCGGAGTCGGTGGAGTAGATGCGCTCACCACTTTCGAGCCGAACGAGCGTGAGCTCGTCGTTCTCGGGTTGCGCAACGCCGTGCAGCAGGTTTGCGCCGGTGAAAGAAGCGACGAACGCGTCCGCGGGATTGGAGACGAGCTCTTGCGGGCTCGCGAGCTGGCGGAGCTTGCCGTCGACGATCACGCCGACCTCGTCGGCGAGCGCGGCCGCGTCGTCGTAGTCGTGCGTGACGAGGACCGTCGGCAGGCCGAACTCATGCAGGAGCTCTTGAAGCTCGACGCGGACAGCGGACTTCGTGTGGCTGTCGAGCGACGAGAGCGGCTCGTCGAGAAGAAGCGCGCCGGGGTTCCGTGCGAGCGCGCGCGCGAGAGCGACGCGCTGGCGCTCGCCGCCTGAGAGCTCAGCCGGGTCGGCCTCGGCGAGGTGCGCGATGCGGAAGCGCTCGAGGTACTCGTCGACGCGCGCAGCGCCGCCGTAGGCGACGTTGCGGCGCACGCTCATGTGCGGAAAGAGCGCGTACTCCTGGAAGACGAGGCCGACGCTTCGGCGATCGGGACTACGGAAGATGCGCCGGTCGGCGTCGAACCAGACGTCTTCGTCCAGGGCGATCGTCCCCACCGACGGCCGCGCGAGACCGGCGACCGCTCGAAGCACGGACGACTTGCCGGCGCCCGAGGGGCCGACGAGCGCGACCGTCCGCTCGGCACGGAGCGCTAGCTCGAGCTCAAAGGTTCGGAGAGTGAGCGTGAAGTCCGCGGCGAGCTCGGCCACAGGGCGGTCGCTTTCAGGGAGAGGAGAATTGCGCCGGTGACGATCACCAGCAACGCGCTGATCGTGACCGCGACGTCGAAGTCGCGGTCGAACTCGAAGTAGATCGCAAGCGGCAGCGTCTGCGTGATGCCCTGGAAGCTGCCGGCGAACATGATCGTGGCGCCAAACTCGCCGAGGCCGCGGGCGAGCGCGAGGGCAGCACCGGCGGCGAGGCCGGCGCGCGCGAGCGGCAGCACGACGCGAAAGAAGGTTCGTTCCGGGCCGGCGCCCAGCGTGCGCGAGGCGGCGACGAGGTTCGAGTCGACCGCCTCGAAGGACGCGATTGCCGCGCGCATGTAGAGCGGACTCGCGACGAAGACGACGGCAAGCACGACCGCGGCTTGGTTGAAGGCGAGGTCGATCCCGAGCGCGTCGAAGGTCGAGCCGAGCAAGCCGAAGCGCCCGAACGCGACGAGGAGCCCGACACCCGCGACCGCCGGTGGCAGCACGAGCGGCAGCTCGACGAGCGTGATCACGAACGCACGGCCGCGGAAGCGGTGACGAGCGATCACGTACGCGGTGGGCGTGCCGAAGAGTAGGATCGCCGCCTGCGCGACCGCGCTCGTCTTGGCGCTGACGACGAGCGCGTCCTTGACGACGGGGTTCGTGAGCTGATGCAAGAGCTCGCCCAGCGATTGGTGCGTGAAGAGCGCCACGATCGGCAGCAGCAAGAACGAAAACGAGAGGACGGCAGCTGCGAAGACCGCGGCCGCGGTCAGGACGCGCCGCATCGCCTAGGTCTTCTTCTTGATCTTGGCCGGCGGCTTCTTCGCCGGCTTGACGAGCGGCAGGAAGCCGTACCTGAGTAACGCCGCCTGTCCGGACTTGCTCAGCACCTTGTCGATGAATGCGTGGGCGGCTGCCTTGTTCGCGCTGCGACTGACGACGGCCATCGCGTAGGCGATCTTCGGCTGCGCCGAGGCAGGCATCTTGATCACGCTCACGCGATCGGGCACCGTCTTGGCGTCCGTCGAGTAGACGAAGCCGGCGTCGGCCTGGCCGAGACCGACCTTCGCGAGGACATCACGAACGTCGGTCTCCTGGCTGACGAAATTCGCCGTCACCTTCGCCGTCAAATTCATCTTCTTGAGGATTTGGAGCGTGTAGCTGCCGACCGGAACCGCGGAGTTGGCGACGTCGACCTTCACGCCCCGCTTGGCGAGGTCGTACACCGTGTGAATGTGCGCCGGGTTCGATTTCGGCACGACGATCACGAGCGCGTTGCGGGTGAAGTTGACCGGCTTCTCGACGACACCCTTTGCGTAGAGCCGTGCAGGGATCGTCGTGTTCGCGGACGCAAAGACATCCGCCGGAGCGCCGTTAGCGATCTGCGTCGCGAGCGCGTTCGAGCCGCCGAAGGAGTAACGCAATGAACCGTCGATTGCCGGGAAGGCGTCGGTGAGCGATGCGGCTGCGAACACGGTGATCCGCGCCTGGGCGCGTGCACGCGCATCGGGGTTCGCCGAGGAGCCGGCGCCGGCGATCGTCAACGCGGCGACCAGAGCGGAGAAGACGAGGCGGGTGAACTGCAAGCGCACGCGGTCCCTCCTAGTTCTGAACCATCACGGAAGTCGCCTTGACGACTGCCGTCGCCGGCGAGCCGCTTTTCAGTCCGAGCTCTTCGACGGCGTCGCGGGTCACGATCGCGACGAGCCTGACCGGCTCGGTCACGAGGAGCTCGACTTGCGCCATCAGGCCTTCGACCTTGATCTCGCCGACGGTGCCGTGGAAGCGGTTGCGCGCGCTCAACCGCTCGCCGTCGCCGCCGCGAAGCCGAGCGATCTCGGCCGCAGAGACGATGCGCCGGTTGCTCGAGTCGCGGCGCGTCTTGATTCGGCCGTCGCGGTCCCAGCGGCGCAACGTGTCGAGGCTGATTCCGAGCATCCGGGCGGCGTCGCGGGCGGTGTAGAACTCGCGCGGCATCGCCTCAGATAGACACGTCGCCGTCGGGTGGCGCGTCCGCCTGGGCCGTCTCTGCCGGCGCGCCGAACGCGGAGCCGGCCACGAGCACGGCGGCGCTGCCTCTCGCGACGAGCTCTGCCCTGCTGAACCGGTGGATCACCAGCTGTCGACACTCCTTTGGACGGCGCGGCGCTTGCCATGGCAACGCCTATGCATGCCTACGCGCCTAGGCTAGTCGAACGGCCACTCGTGAGCAAGCGACTCGGCGCTCTGCCGCCCGTGACTGCCGAGCTCGTCACCGCGGTGATACTTCAAGCCGCGCGCGGACGCGAACATCCCACGAGGCCGAGACCGACGGGCCCGTCCGCCGTCATGCACGAGCTGAGACGAGACACGTGACCGTAGAAGCAACTGAAGCGATACCGGAGGAATCGAGCGGCGATCAGGGCCTCGCGATCCTCCTTGCGATGGCGATGTTCGTGCTCGTTGTCGACACATCGCTCATGAACGTCTCGATCTCTGCGGTCGTGCACGATCTCGACACGACCGCGAGCGGCGTGCAGTCGGCGATCGCGCTTGAGGCGCTCGTCTCGGCGGCGTTCATCCTGATCGGCAGCAAGATCGGCGACCTCTTCGGACGCAAGCGCGCCTACACGCTCGGCCTGCTCGGCTACGCGGCCGGAGCACTCTCGATGACGCTGTCGCGGAGCCTGCTTCCGATCGTCATCTTCTGGGCGATCATCGGCGGACTCGGCGCGTCGCTTCTACTGCCGTCGATGCAGTCGCTGATCCACGGCAACTTCCAGGGCGCGATGCAGCGGAAGGCGTACGCGCTCGTCGGCGCTGCCGCTGCGATCGCGGCCGCGGTCGGCCCGCTCGTCGGCGGGTTCATCACGACGTACCTCTCGTGGCGAGTCGCATTCGCCGGCGAGGTCGTGATCATCGCCATCGTGCTCATCGGGAGCCGGCGCGTGCACGACGTGCCGTACACGGGCGACCGGCGCATCGACGTCGTGGGCGCGATCCTCTCTGCGCTCGGCATGGGCGGCGTCGTCGTCGGGATCCTCGTCTGGGAGGAGGGCGGCCAGGCCGTAGGCGCGCTGATCGCAGTCGGCGTGGTCGCGCTCGGCTCGCTCGCGTGGTGGCTCGTCAAGCGCAAGCGCGAAGGCAAGCCCGCGCTCATCGACGCCGGTCTCTTCCGGTCGAAGTACTTCCGGCTCGGGATCTCCTCGCAGACGCTGCAGCAGATTGCGCTCGGCGGGCTGATGATCACGCTGCCGATCTACTTGCAGATGGTGCTCGAATACAACGCGCTCGAGGCCGGGCTCTCGCTCGCACCGCTGTCGCTCAGCATGTTCTTCGTCGCGCTCCTAGCCGGCAAGAGAGCCGGGAAGCGCAGCCCGAGCAAGATCATCCTCGTCGGCTTCCTGCTCCTTGCCGTCGGCATCGTCGTCTTGCTTCCGATCGTGCCGCGCGCGGACTCCGGCTGGGCGATGATCGTGCCGCTTGCGATCGCCGGCGCGGGACTCGGTTTGCTCGTCTCGCAGTTGAACAACTACACGCTCTCGCCGATCGAGCCGGAGCGCGTCAGCGAAGCCGCAGGTGTGAACTCGGCGGGTGGATCGTTCGGGCTCTCGTTCGGACTTGCCTTCGCCGGGGCGATCATGCTCGCGTCGCTCTCGCTTGTCTTCACTCACTACGCGAACGACAGCACGGTGCTCTCACCGGCCGAGCAGGACAAGGTCGCGAAAGGCCTCGAAAAGAACGCCGAGGTGATGACGAACACGCACCTCGAAGAGCTGCTCGCCGGCCAACCGGCCGACGTGAAGGCCGAGATTATCCACATCAACACGAAGGCGCGGCCGCGAGCGCTGCAGATCGCGCTGCTCATCCCGCTCGTCGCCGCCCTGCTTGGGCTCCTGAACGCCTTCCGCATGACCCGACTGCCGGACCTCGAACCGTCGGAAGCCGCGGAAGGATTGCTGATCGGCTGACAGTTCGGCCGCGTGCGACGCTACGCACGTGACGGTCTTCTTCCTCGTCGCGTCGACCTTCCTCGCGAGTGCAGTCGAGATGGTGGAAGCACTGACGATCGTGCTGGCGATGGGCACGACGCGGGGCTGGCGCTCGGCGCTCGCCGGCACCGGCATCGCGGTTGTGGCGCTTGCTGCCGTCGTCGCGGCGCTCGGACCTGCGCTGACGCAGATTCCGATCGACGATCTACGGCTCGTCGTCGGCGCGTTGCTCCTCGTGTTCGGGTTGCAGTGGCTGCGCAAGGCGATCCTCCGCAGCGCCGGCTACCTGCCGCTGCACGACGAAGCTGCGATCTTCGAGCGCGAGCGGGCCGAGGCGCGCGCCGCCGGCGACGAGCACCACGCAGGGCTCGACTGGTTCGGCTTCGTCGTGTCGTTCAAAGGCGTCTTTCTCGAAGGACTCGAGGTTGCGTTCATCGTTCTCACGTTCGGCTCGACGCAGGGATCGATTCCGCTTGCAGCGGTCGGTGCGGCTGCCGCGGTCTTGGTCGTCGGAATCGTCGGCGTGATCGTGCGCGCGCCGCTCGCACGCGTGCCCGAGAACACGCTCAAGTACGCAGTCGGCGTGATGCTGACGACGTTCGGAACGTTCTGGGCTGTCGAGGGCGCCGGCGCGGAGTGGCCCGGCGGGGACGCAGCACTGCCGGTCGTGCTCCTGTTCGTACTCGCCACGTCGGTCACGCTCGTGCAAACGCTGCGAAGGACGGCAACCGTGTGAAAACGCTCGCGCGTTTCCTCTGGGACTTCGTCGTCGGCGACGACTGGCGCATCGCAGCAGGCGTCGTCGTTGCGCTCGCGATCACCGTCGCTGTCGGTACGTGGTGGCTGCTGCCCCTCGCAGTGGCGAGCCTGCTTGCTGTATCGGTCGCGGGGTACGCGCTACGGTCGCGCCGTTAGCCGCGTCGCGATCGCTCGCTCGCGACCTGCTCGCGTACGGCCGGCGCGACTTCCTCTGCAAGCGTCCGCATCGCGCTCTCGTCGTCGCCGATGAGGACGAACGTGCTGATTCCGTCCTCGAGCGCGAGCCGCGTGAGCTCCTCGACGGGCTGCGGGACCGTGTTGAGGAGCCTGCGAATCTCGCGCGGATCGCGGCCCGCCGCCGATGCGGCTTCGTCGATCGCAGCGTTGCCGGCGGCGAGGTCGCCCGGCTTCAGATACGGCGTGCTCGGTAGCCAACCGTCGGCTTTGCGGCCGACGAGGTTCAGCATCCGCGGCTTGTAGGCGCCGACCCAGATCTGAACCTTGTGGCGCGGCTTCGGCCCACGCGCCGCGCCGAGCAGCCGGTAGTACGAGCCGTCGAAGCTCGCCTCCTGTGCCTCGTCGACGTCCCAGAGCGAGCGGATGACGTCGATCGCCTCCTCGAGCGCGTCGACGCTCTGACCAGGGCGGAGCCTGCGTCCGCCCATGGCCTCGATCCCGTCCCATGCGTTCCCGGCGCCGATGCCGAGTTCGGCGCGGCCGCCGCTCAGAAGGTCGAGCGTCGCGATCGCCCGCGCGACGACCGACGGCAGCCGAAGCGGCAGATTGAGCACGTCGTTCGTGAGACGGATCCGGCTCGTGCGTGCGGCAACGTAGGAGAGAAGTGTCCAGCTGTCGAGCAGTCGCGGCTGGTACGGGTGATCCTGGAACGCGACGAGATCGAGCCCGACCTCTTCGGCAAGGACGGCAAGAGAAACGGCCTTCTCCGCGTCCGCGGCACTTGGATTCACGAACACGCCGAACTCGAGCTCGTGGCCGTAGTCGGGCACACGCGGAGTCTAAGAGCGCCGGAGCGGTGACGCGGTTGTTCGCCTCTTCCGTCGTGCTCGAGCCGGCCGCGCGTTGGCGAACTCGCGCTCGACATCGTCGACGAGCTGTTCGTGCAGGTCGAGAAGCCGCTGCAAGAAACCGAGTGTGAGCAAGAGGTACTTCTCGCGATGCGGCAGCTCGCGCGCCGCCTGCTCCGATTGATCGAGCCGCTGCCGGAGGTCGTCGAGGTCCTCGCGAAGCGTGCTGATGCTCTCGCGCGTGACTTCTTCGCCGACGAGATCGCAGATCAGGAGCCGCAGCAGCGGGTCGCTCTTGAACGGCGTGACCTGCACCGGCGTCCTCGCGTACTCGGCCAGGGCTTCGCGCCCTTTGTCCGTGAGGGTGTAAACCGTGCGCTCGCGGGTCTTGCCCGGCTCCTTGCGCGACGAGAGGTAGCCGAGCTCGGCGAGTCGCTTCGGCTCCGTGTAGTACTGGCTCTCGCCGGCCCACGCGAGCAGCCGCCCGCGCTGCGCCAAGCGCAGAAGGTCGTGCGCGCCCGCGCCCTCGCGTCCAACGAGGCCGAGGATCTCGTACGAGAAAAGCGTCAGCTCCGAGTTGACCAAGCTACGACCCATAGTCTATAACTATGAATCGTAGTCTACGCGAAGGAGAGGCCGTGTCCGCCGCTTCAGCCGCCACGACGGGCAGTGCATCGAGATGGGGACCGCTCTGGGGTGCCCGACCCGCCGACTGGGCAATCAACGAGGATCTGCAGGCTCCGACGTATGAGGCCGCCCTAGTCCGCACGGGGCTGCAGGCCGGCTGGCACGTGCTCGACGTCGGCTGCGGGGCGGGCGCGTTTCTTGGCATCGTCGCCGCGCGCGGCGGCGTCGCTCACGGCCTCGACGCTTCCGAATCACTGATCGCGTTCGCGCACGACCGCGTGCCGGCCGCCGACTTGCGCGTCGGCGAGATGGAAGATCTGCCGTGGGAGGACGACACCTTCGACCTCGTCACCGGCTTCAATTCCTTCTTCTTCGCGAACGACATGGTGGCCGCGCTGCGCGACGCGCGCCGTGTAGCGAAGCCCGGGGCTCAGGTCGTGATTCAAGTGTGGGGCGCGCACGAGCGGTGCGACCTCGAGGCGATGAAGCAGATCGCGCGGCCGTTCCTTCCGCCGCGACCGCCCGATGCGCCGCCGGATCCCGATCTCTCACAACCCGGCGTGCTCCGCGGCATCGCGCTCGAGGCAGGGTTGACGCCCGAGAGCGAGTTCGACGCGAGCGTGACGATCGAGTACCCCGACACGGAGACGCTCGAGCGCGCGCTCGTCGCTGTCGCAGGACTCGCAGTGATCGTCGGACCGGAGCGCGAGGCCGAGTTCAAGCAGGCGATCGTCGACGGCCTCGCCCCGTACCGCAACGCCGAGGGCGCCTATCGGCTCTCGAACGAGTTCCACTACCTGATCGCGCGAGCCTGACCCGCTTCGGCGTTGCGTCTTACGCGTCGAATGCGTAGTCCCAGAACCGGCGCATCAGCGGCGTCGACGTCGGCCCTGTCATCGCCACCTGCGTGAGCAGGATGCCGACTGTGTCTGTCGAGGGCATGACGTGCGCTGCCGTGCCGGTGCCGCCGATCCAGCCGTAGCGGCCGTCTGCTGCAACCGAGCCGCCGAAGCCCCAGCCTGCTCCTTCGAGGAACAACGTCGACGCGGCGCGCTGCTCGGCCGTCAGGTGGTCGGTCGTCATCGACCGCACGGCGTCGCGTGACAGCAGGCCGGCGCCGCCGTCGAGCAGCATGCGTCCGAAGCGGTGCAAATCGGCGGCCGTCGAGACGAGCCCGCCCGCGCCCGACGGGAAGCTCGGCGGCTTCGTGAAGCGCGACGGGTCGTCGAGGCCGGGCACCGAGCCGTGGAAGGGCGCCAGCCGGTCGGCTCGGTCCGCGGAAGCGTGGAATCCCGTGTCGACCATGCCGAGCGGCTCGAAGATCCGCTCCGCGAGAAACTCCGGCAGCGAGCGACCCGAGGCGCGCGCGACGAGCACGCCCTGGATGTCGGAGCACGTGTTGTAGAGCCACGCCTGGCCGGGTTGATGCAGCATCGGCACGCCCGCGAGCGTCTGCACCCATTCGTCCGGGGTTTGCGTGCTTGCCAAAGGCGGCAGCTTCGAAAAGAGCTCCGACACCGCCGGCAGCGTGAAGTCGGACGGAAACCCCCACCCCGCGCGGAACGTGAGCACGTCCTCGACGGTGATCGGACGTGCGGCAGGAAGAACGTCATCCACCGGACTCGCCGGCGTGCGCACGACGTCCGGCGACGCGAGCTCCGGCAGCCAGCGCGCGATCGGATCCTCGAGCGCGACTCGGCCTTCATCGACGAGCAGCATCACACCGGCGGCGGTGATCGGCTTCGTGACCGACGCGACGCGCACGATCGAGTCGGGCTCGATCTCGCCGACACTCGCGATCTCGACGTCGTCGCCGCGTGCAACGAGCGCCGACGCGCCGGGCAGCGCTTCCTCGGCCGCAGCCGCGTCGAGCAGATCCTGAAGCGTGTTCATCGCGACATAAGACATTACGTCCGCCCGAAAGTCATCGAGACATCCGGCGCGACCTACCAGATGCCTGGAAAAAGGCGCCGGCGGCGCGCCGCGTATCGGCGGTACGGATCGCCGAGCGCGTCGTCCAATGCACGCTCCTCGGACCGAATGCGCAATAGCAGCCCCGCGGTCGGAACGAGCGCGAGCACAAGGAGCGACGCCCAGTTGTCGAGAGCGAGGCCGACACCGACGAAGAAGACGATCAACCCGCTGTAGGAGGGGTGTCGCACCCACCGGTAGGGGCCGCGATCGACGACGGTCTGATCCGCGTGCACCCGTACGTCGACGGTGAAGAACCGGCCAAGCACGAGGATCGCCCACTGGCGGACACCGAGTCCGGCAGCCATCAGCACCAGGCCGAGGACGAAGAGCGGCCAACGGCCGACGCCGACTGTTCCTTCGTTCCATTTTGCGAGCCGAAGTCCGCCCACGATCCCCAACGCCGCTGCGGCCGAGACGACGAAGAGGCTCCAACGCTCTGCCGTCGTCCCGCTTCGGCTCAAGCAGCCGCGGAGACGCATCGCGTATTCGCCGAGGGCGAAGACGCCGAAGAGCGCCCAGAAGAGGACTCTCGCGTCGTGCTGCTCGTAGGGCAGCGTCAACGAAGGAACCTCACATCGCCTGCGCGTAGCGTGCGGGTGTCACGCCGGTCGTCGCCTTGAAGTGTCTCGTGAGATGAGCTTGGTCGTAGAAGCCGCATGCGAGTGCGACGTCGCGAATGGCTTCGCCTCTGCGGAGCATTCGCTGCGCCGCCAGCACACGCAGCGAGCGCCGATAGGCCGAGGGCGGCATGCCGACGTCGCGCCGGAAAAGCCGTATGAGGTGAAACGGGGAGAGACCCGCAGCGTCCGCGAGCTCGGTCACGGTGAAGTTTTCACGCCAGCGTTCTTCGACGAATGACTTCGCGCGGCCGACGGCGGGATGCGCGGCGCGCCTCTCCCGCGCGTGCGGCGCGGTGAGCTCCGAGAGGAGCCGACAAACGGCCGTAACCGCTTCTCCTTGCTCGAGCGCATGCCCGCGCAGAAGGAGCAGATCGTGCGTCCGCCGCAATTTGACGAGAAGGCGTCGGTTCTCCACGACCGGCGCGCCGGCAAACGGCCGGCCGTCGAGCACGCCCGGATCGCTCGCACCGCCGTCGGAGTCGACGTAGAGAACGCGGTACGCATAGCCGCCCGCAGCCGCCGACTCGCCGGTGTGGACCGCACCGGGCGGGATCACGAATGCGCTTTCCGCCGGCGCCGTGTGCTCTCGCCCTTGGAGCTCGAAGCGTGCCGCGCCCCGGTCGACGCACGCGATCACCCAACAGTCGTGCACGTGCGGCGCGTAGCGGTGATGGACAAACTGCGCATGCAGCGCCTCGACGCCGCGCAGCGCTGCGGGCCGGAGAAAGCGCGCTTGCTCGGTCTGCGCGTTCATCGCAAGAACGTCCAAGACGCCAGCCCGAGAAGTTGCGACGATCCCGCCATGCCGACCACGGTTTCAGTCGTCAATCTGTCAGATCCGACCAGCGTCACGTCGTTCCCGTTCGGTCGCTTCGAGCGCTTCGACGCCGGCGGGCGTGGAGATCGGGCGCGCGATCTACAAACCGGGCTGGCGCTGGACAGAGCACATCCGGCCGACCGCCGGAACCGAGCTCTGCGAGGTCGAGCACGTCGGCCTCGTCGTCTCGGGCCAAGCCGCCGTGAAGATGCGCGACGGCAGCGAGCTGACCCTCGGCCCCGGCGATCTGTTCAACATCCCCGCCGGTCACGACAGCTGGGTGATCGGCGACGAGGAGTACGTCTCTCTGCACTTCACCGGGACCGATCGTTATACGCGCTGACGATCGCGTGCGCGCGAGCTACGACACGCTCGCTGCCGAGTACAGCGCGCGCCTGTTCGCCGAGCTCGAACGCAAGCCGGTCGACCGCGCCCTCCTCGACGAGATCGCCGCGCGGGCGTCCGGTGCGGTCGTCGATCTCGGCTGCGGCCCCGGACACGTCACGCGCTACCTGTAAGAGCGCGGCGCCGACGTCCGCGGTGTCGATCTCTCGCCGGCGATGGTCGCCGAAGGCCGCCGGCTGAATCCGGAGCTCGCGTTCGACGTCGCCGACCAGCGAAAGCTTCCGTTCGACGACGGCGTGTTCGCGGCCGCCGTCGCGTTCTACTCGTTCATCCATTTCGCCGACGACGAGTTCGTCACGGCGTCCACCGAAGTTGCGCGCGTGGTCGCACCGGGCGGGATCTTCCTGGCGAGCTTCCATCGAGGCTCGAGCATCGAGCACTTCGACGAGCTCTGGAGCCGCGCCGTCGATCTCGACTTTCGCTTCTTCGAGCCCGACGAGGTCAGCGCGCTCCTCGAGAAAAGCGGCTTCGCCGTCGAGCGCGTGGTCGAGCGCGAGCCGTACGAAGGTGTCGAGGTCGCGACGAAGCGCTTCTACGCGGTCGCGAGCGTGCCCTGACGCTCGTCGCGGAAGAGCGCGTCGATCACGACGTTGACGATCCACACGATGATCGTGGCCCACACGTAGTTCCAGAAGCCGTCGATGTCGAATGCGCCGACGATGAGATCCGTCAGCCAGAGCATCAGCATCGAGACGAAGAACCAGGCGAGGCCGAGCGTGATGATCGCGAACGGGAACGTGATGATCTTGAGGATTGGCTTCAGGATCGTGTTGAGGATGCCGAACACGAGCGCCGCCCAGACCAGCGTCCAGAACGAATCGTTGACGGAGACGCCGTTCAAGATCGCGGCGGTCACTCCGAGCACGACGGCGTTTCCGACCCACGAGATGAGGAGCCAGCGAATCATCAGAGCGCGACCCTATCAGCGTCGGCGAACACATTCGGATCCGGCTCGTTTCCGCCCGTGATCGCGGCGATCTGATTCGGCGTTCCGATCAGGCTGCTCTGAAGCTCGCTTTCGAGGGCAAGCGCATCGCCTTCGCTCGCGGGCCATGCCTCCTCGTAGAGACGCTTCGCTGCGCGCACCGCGTCAGGCGAGCGCGCTGCGATCTCGCGCGCCAACGCGAACGCGGCAGTCTGCGGATCGTCGGCCACGCGTGTGACGAGCCCGAGCGCGAGCGCCTCCTGCCCGTCGACGACGCGGCCGGTGTACGTCAGCTCCTTGGCGACGTCGAGCCGCACGAGCCGCGGCAAGGCGGCTGTGATGCCCATGTCCGGCACGAGCCCCCACCGCACTTCGCGGATGCTGAGGCGTGCGTCGGGCGCGGCGATGCGAATGTCGGCACCGAGAGCCATCTGCAGTCCGCCGCCGAAGCACGCTCCGTGGATCGCCGCGATCACAGGAACGGGCAGATCGATCCAGTCGGTGCAGAGCTGTTGCGCGGGGTTGGCGCGACGTCCGGGTGCACGCTCGATCAAGTCGGACGACAAGTCGCCGAACGAGGTCGTGTCGAGCCCGGAGCAGAAGCTCGGTCCTTCGCCGTGCAGGACGACCGCGCGGATCGCCGGCGTCGAGGCGACTCCCTCTGCCGCCGCACGGATCGCCGCGAACATCTCGGGGTCGAGCGCGTTGTGCTTCTCCGGCCGGGTCAACGTGACGACGGCGATGCGGTCTTCGACCTCCACGCGGACGCGCTCACCCATGAGGGCATCGTAAAGCGAGACGCCAACGGGCGCGATGCCGTCCGCGAGCTCGGTGCGGATGCCCGTTTCGGTCGGTGACGGCGGCGTCACGCCCATAACATAGGACGCCTTCCGACCAGCGCGAGCCCTGGAACGAGATGCCGACGACGATGACCCGCGACGAAGCCCTCCGCGCGCTGACCGCGGCGGGCGCGGACTTCGAGGTGGTCTTGGAAACCGTGCGCGGCGTGCCGATGCGCGTCTTCCGCAACGCGCCGCCGACGCTGCGCGTCGTGCTCGAAGCGAGCGCTGCATTTGCGGAGCGCGACGCGGTCGTCTACGAGGACGAGCGCTACACGTACCAAGAGCTCCTCGCGGTCGCCGGCGGGCTCGCTGCTCGCCTGCGCGACGAGTACGGCCTCGAGCAGGGCGACCGGATCGCGGTCGCGATGCGGAACTACCCCGAGTGGCCGCTCGTCTTCTGGGGATCGATCGCGCTCGGCCTCATCGTGGTACCGCTCAATGCATGGTGGACGGCGCGCGAGATGCGTTACGCGTTGGAGGATTCGGGCGCGCGCTTGCTCGTCGCAGACGGCGAACGCATCGACGTCATTCGCGACGTGCTTCCGGAGCTCGATCTCCGGGGCGTCATCGCGGTGCGTCACGAGGGCCGACTGCCCGACGGCGGCGAGCGCTGGGAGGACGTGCGCGCCGCGCTCGACCGCGACGCATCGCTACCGGATGTGGAGATCGCGCCCGAGGACGACGCGACGATCCTCTACACGTCGGGCACGACCGGCACGCCGAAGGGCGCCGTCGGCACGCACCGGAACCACGTCACGAACCTCATGAACACTGCGCTCAACGCCGCGCTCGCGCTGACGATGAGCGGCGAGGAGCCGCCGCCGGATCAGCCCGTGTACATGACGACGTTTCCCATCTTCCACATCGCGGGTCAGACGGGTATGCAGTACACGGCCTTGACGGGCTCGAAGCTCGTGCTGCTGTATCGCTGGGACGTCGCAAAGGCGCTCGAACTCGTCGAACGCGAGGGCGTGAATTCGATCGCGGCCGTCCCGAAGACGATGCGCCAGCTGCTCCACTCGCCCGAGCTCGCCCGGCACGACGTGTCGAGCCTCGCGGGCCTCGCCTCAGGAGGCGCGCCGGTCCCGCCGGATCTGATCCGGCGAATCGACAGCCACTTCTCGTCCGCGGTCGCACCCGCGAACGGCTACGGGTTGACGGAGACGACCTCCGCCGTCGTCATCAACTCCGGCGAGCAGTACGTGCAGAACCCGGACAGCGTCGGCCGGCCCGTTGTCGGCGCAGACATGCGCGTCGTCGACCCGACCACTGAAGAAGACGCGCCGACCGGCAGCGTCGGCGAGCTGTGGTTCCGCGGCCCGAACGTCATCCGCGGCTACTGGAACAAGCCTGCGGAGACCGCCGCAAGCTTCACCGACGAGTGGTTCCACACCGGCGATCTCGGCTACGTCGACGACGATGGGCTCGTCTACGTCGTCGATCGCCTCAAGGACGTCGTCATCCGCGGCGGCGAGAACGTCTACTGCGCGGAGGTCGAAGCCGTCATGTTCGAGCACCCTGCGATCGACGACGTGGCCGTGGTCGGACTGCCGGACGAGGAAGTCGGCGAGGAGGTAGCGGCGATCGTCAACCTCAAGCCGGGTGCTTCAGTGAACGCCGACGAGCTGCGCGAGTGGGTCGCCGCGCGCATTGCACGGTTCAAGGTTCCAGGACCGATCTTCTTCCGCGGCGAGCCGCTTCCGCGTACAGCGACCGGCAAGGTGCTCAAGCGCGAGCTCCGTGACGAGGTCGTGCTGACCGGCGCCGCGGCCGCCGAATGACCCACTCCGAGACGGCGACGCCTGCGGAGCGGTTCGACCTCGCGGGCCGTGTCGCGCTCGTCACCGGTGGGAGCCGGGGGCTCGGACGCGCGATGGCGTTCGGCTTCGCTGCAGCCGGCGCCGACGTCGTGATCGCGAGCCGCAAGCTCGACGAATGCCGAGCGGTTGCGGACGAAGTCGCTGCGGCAACCGGTCGCCGCGCGTTTCCCGTGGCCTGTCACGTCGGCCGGTGGGGCGAGCTCGAGCAGCTCACGGACGCCGCGTACCACGCGTTTGGTCGCGTCGACGTGCTGGTGAACAACGCGGGAATGTCGCCCCTCTATCCGGAGCCGGCCGCGGTCAGCGAGGACCTTTGGGACAAGGTGATCGCAGTCAACCTCAAAGGCCCGTTTCGACTGACTGCGCTTATCGGGTCGCGAATGGCTGAGGGCGGCGGCGGCTCGATCGTCAACATCTCGAGCGCTGCGTCCATCTATCCACGTCCGGACGTGATCCCGTACGCGGCCGCGAAGGCGGGACTGAATGCGATCACGCAGGCGTTCGCGCACGCGTGGTCGTCGGTGCGTGTGAACTGCATCGTCGCTGGGCCATTCCTGACCGACATCTCCAAAGCGTGGGACATGGGCGCCTTCGAGGCGCGTGCCGAACGCTTCGCGCTCCAGCGCGGCGGGCAGCCAGACGAGATCGTCGGCGCCGCGCTCTATTTCGCAAGCGACGCGTCGAGCTTCACGACCGGCGCGCTTGTCAGAGTCGACGGCGGCTACGTTGCCTGAAGGTCAGAGACGTTCGACGATCGTCGCGTTAGCGGTGCCGCCGCCCTCGCACATCGTCTGCAGCCCGTAGCGCCCGCCGCGGCGCTCGAGCTCCGAGAGCAGCGTCGTCATCAACCGAGCGCCGGTCGCTCCCAGCGGATGGCCGAGCGCGATCGCGCCGCCGTTGACGTTCGTACGCTCGAGCGGCGCGCCGCTCTCGCGGGCCCAGCCGAGCACGACGGGCGCGAACGCCTCATTCACCTCGAAGAGGTCGACGTCGTCGATCTCGAGGCCGCCGCGCTCGAGCACCTTCTGCGTCGCGGGAATCGGACCGCCGAGCATCATCACCGGGTCGGCGCCGACGACACTCATGGCGTGGATCCGAGCGCGCGGCGTCAAGTCGTGCTCGCGCACTGCGCTCTCCGAGGCGACCAGCATTGCCGCCGACGCGTCGGAGATCTGCGACGAGACGGCCGCGGTCAGCCGCGTTCGCCCCGGCAATGTCGGCAGCTGCGCCATCGCGTCGAGCGATGCGTCACGCCGGAACCCTTCGTCGACTGCGAGTCCGTTGTACGGAACGACTTCGCGCGCGAACCGTCCTTCGTCCCATGCCGCTGCAGCTCGCTCGTGGCTCGTCAGCGCAAATCGCTCGAGGTCGTCGCGCTCGAGGCCGTAGCGCTCGGCCATGATCTCTGCGCCGCGGAATTGCGAGATCTCTTGCGTCCCGTAGCGCTCGACCCACCCTTCCGCCTCGTATGGCGCACCGAGCCCTGCTTCGGCGCCGACTGTGACGGGACTGCCGATCGGCACACGCGTCATCACCTCGACTCCGCCGGCGACGACGAGGTCGTGGACACCGGCCATGATCGCCTGCGCTGCGAAGTGGAGCGCCTGTTGGGACGAGCCGCAGCGGCGATCAATCGTCGTTCCGGGCACCGACTCGGACAGGCCCGCAGCGAGCCACGCGACGCGCGCGATGTTTCCCGCCTGCGCGCCGATCTGGTCGACGCAACCGACGATCACGTCGTCAACGGCCGCCGGGTCGACGTCCACGCGCTCAAGGAGCGCGCGGAGCGTGTGCGCGGAGAGGTCGACCGGATGAACGTTGCTGAGCCCGCCGCCGCGGCGACCGACGGGGCTACGGACGGCGTCGACGATGAAGGCGTCTTGCGGCAAGCGCCTGATCCTTAGCACGAAACGCGGGCCGCCGCTCCGGCGCACGACGGCCGTCTAGCGTTCGCGCGATGACGAGCGTGCAGCCGGAGCCGTGGGTCGATACGCCGAGCGAGGCGGTTGCGTTGACGGGAGCGCGTTCGGCGCAAGCGTGCTCCATCGGATCGGCGAAGGCGACGACATCGTCGCGCAGGTCGCGGTCGGTGACGCAGCGTTCTGGGTGACCTCGGCATCCGCGATGATGAGACGGCTTAGCCCGCGCTCGATCGACGGAGCCACGGGTTGGACGCTGCTTGTGGTCGACGACCCTGACGCTGTCCTCCGGCAGGCGGTCACGGCAGGCGCGATCGAGCTGTCGCCTGCACGCGACGAGCACGGTTGGCGCGTCGGCCGGATCGTCGATCCGTTCGGCCACGAGGCGGAGATCGGCGTGCCGCTCGGACCGTGGCCGCCGAGCTGACGCGCTAGCTTGCCGGCGCCAGCGCCGAGAGCTGGGCCGGCGCGCTCGCGACCTCTGCGTCGCTCGCGATCAGGGCTGCGTAGCGTCCACCCACGCGAACGAGCTCCTCGTGCCGGCCCGTCTCGACGATGCGACCATGGTCGAGGACGACGATCTGGTCTGCGTCGCGCACGGTCGAGAGTCGGTGCGCGATCGCGATCGTCGTCCGGCCTTCGGCGAGACGATCGAGCGCCTCCTGCACGAGCCGCTCCGTCTCGGTGTCGAGCGAGCTCGTCGCCTCGTCGAGGACGAGGATCGGCGGGTTGCGCAAGATCGTGCGCGCGATCGCCATCCGCTGCTTCTCGCCGCCGGAGAAGCGGTAGCCACGCTCGCCGACGATCGTGTCGTACCCCTCCGGCAGCGCAGCGATCACATGATGGATGCGAGCCGCTTCGGCGGCGCGCTCGATCTCCGCATCGGTCGCATCCGGCTTCGCGAAGCGGAGGTTCTCGCGCACCGAAGCGTGGAAGAGATACGTCTCCTGTGACACGACGCCGACGAGATCCGTCAACGCCTTGAAGCTCAGATCACGGATGTCGACGCCGTCGATGGTGATGCGTCCGCGACTCACGTCGTAGAGCCGCGCGGTGAGATAACCGAGCGTCGTCTTGCCGGACCCGGTCTCGCCGACGAGCGCAGTCGTCGTACCGGCGGGAACGTTGAACGTGATGTCCTGCAGCGTCCAGTCGTCGCCGTAGCGGAACCAGACGCCGTCAAAGCCGACGTCTCCAGCCGTCCCGACCTCCGTCGCGTCGGCCTTCTCGACGATGTCGACGCGCTGGTCGAGGTACTCGAAGATGCGGTCGAAGAGGGCAAGCGATGTCTGTACGTCGAGGCTCACTCCGAGCAACGAGCCGACGGGGAAGAACAAACGCGTCTGCAAGGTCGTGAACGCCACGAGCGTCGCGATCGAGATCGCCTGCGACCCGTTCGCGAGCGCGAGGCCGCCGAACCAGTACACGGCTGCCGGCATGATCGCGAAGCTCGTCTGAATCGAAGCCATCACCCAGCGGCCGGCCATCCGTTGGCGCACCTCGAGATCGGCGAGCCGGCGCGAGTCGACTTCGAAACGATCGGCGAGCTCATTCCCGCGCCCCATCGTCTTGCCGAGCAGGATCCCCGAGACCGAGAGCGACTCCTGCACGAGGCTCGAGATGTCGGCGAGCGTCTCCTGCGTCGTCTTCGCGATGCGGCGCCGCTCTTGGCCGACGCGCCGCGTCAGAAACGCGAAGGCCGGAATCAGCGCAAACGCAAAGAGCGCGAGCTGCCAGCTCAAGAGCAGCATGCCGACCATCGTCGCGACGACTGTCGTCACGTTCGATGCGATCGAGGTGGCCGTGTTCGTGACGACGTTCTGCACGCCGCCGATGTCGTTCGCGATGCGCGACTGCACTTCGCCCGTGCGCGTGCGCGTGAAGAACGCGAGCGAGAGACGCTGCAAGTGCCGGTACACCGACGTGCGGAGGTCGTGCATGACCCGCTGCCCGACCTGGTTCGAGAGCAACGTCTGGATCACGCCGAGCACTCCGCTCACGACCGCGATCACGATCATCCCTGCGGCTGCGAACGACAGCGCCCTCGTGTCGTTCTCGCCGATCGCCTCGAGTACGCGCTTCAACAAGAACGCGGGCACGACGCCGATTGCGGCCGAGACGACGATCAGCGAGAGCAGGCCCGTGAGCCTCAGCTCGTACGGCCTGAAGAGCCCGCCGATCCGTTGCAGGTTCGCGCGGCGCACGAGCGGATCGGCCGGCCGTTCCGGCGGTGCCTGCGAGGAATGGAAGAACATGCCCATCGCGGCTCAGGTTACGCGCGCGCAGCGAACGAGCTCGCGCAGCAGAGGCTCGAAGCGCTTGCCGTCGGACGTCAGTCGGTACTCGACGGCAGGCGGACGTGTATCGAGTACGCGCCGCTCGAGAAGGCCTGCATCGACGAGCTCGGTGAGGCGCACCGTCAACGTCGCGGGCGGAACGGTGCCGAGCGCGTCACGAAACTCGTTGAAGCGCTCGGCACCTTCGATCGACGCGTAGAGGATCGAGAGCGTCCAACGCCGTTCGAGGAGGCCCGCCGCGCGGCGGACCTCCTCGGGAACCGGGCTACACCGCCTGCAACGCATGCCCCACCACCGCGGCCGGCCACCGCTCCAGCGTCATGCCGCCACCGCGCCGCCATGGATGCGCGGATGATCGGCAGCCGGCTCGAGCGAGAGCGCGAGCACCTCGTCGACGGTCATCACCGGATGGAACTTCATTGCTTCGCGCACGTCCTCGGGTACGTCCTCGAGGTCGGCACGGTTCCGCTCCGGGATGATCACCTCCGTCAGACCCGCGGCATGGGCTGCGAGGACCTTTTGCTTCAGACCGCCGATCGGAAGGACGCGGCCTTGCAGCGTCACCTCGCCGGTCATGCCGACCGTGTGCTTCACCGGTCGCCGTGTTAGAAGCGACGCAAGTGCCGTCGTCATCGTGACGCCTGCGCTCGGGCCGTCCTTCGGGATCGCGCCCGCCGGCACGTGCACGTGGAACGACTGTCCTTGCACGTCCTCGGCCGGAATGTCGAGCTCGTCGCCGTGGGCGCGCACCCACGAGAGCGCGATCTGCGCCGACTCCTTCATGACGTCACCGAGCTGGCCGGTCAAGACGAGCCGGCCGTCGCCGTCCATGCGCGTCGCTTCGACGAAGAGCACGTCGCCGCCGGTCCCGG
The DNA here is from genome assembly GCA_046734795.1 of Actinomycetota bacterium. Taxonomy (GTDB): domain Bacteria; phylum Actinomycetota; class Thermoleophilia; order Gaiellales; family Gaiellaceae; genus JBKPRX01. Next base: position 39,364 of record JBKPRX010000011.1, on the reverse strand, counting down.
TCACCGCGAGGCCCGTCGCGACACCCGGTACGGCGGTTCGCTCTGCAGCTTCCTGCCAGAACCGCTGGCGTCCCAATCCGTCGCGCACCTGCGCGACGTCGATCGCGATCGGAGGCGCGGCGTCGCGCGCGGCGACCCGCGTCGCGGTCTTGCGCAACAGCTTCCCGAGCTCACGCTCGAGCTGACGGACACCGGCCTCGCGCGTGTACTCGGCGACGATCGTCGCGAGCAGCTCGTCGGAGATCTCGACTTCGTCTGCGCGCAGCCCGTTTCTCTCCTGCTGCCGCGGCCAGAGGTAGCCGCGTGCGATAGCGACCTTCTCGTCGACCGTGTAGCCGTCGAAGCGGATCACTTCCATGCGATCGAGGAGCGGTCCCGGAATCGTCTCGGCGACGTTCGCCGTCGCGATGAAGACGACCTGCGAGAGATCGAGCTCCACGTCGAGGTAGTGGTCGCGGAACGAGTGGTTCTGCGCCGGGTCGAGCACCTCGAGGAGCGCGGCCGACGGGTCGCCGCGCCAATCGGCGCCGACCTTGTCGACCTCGTCCAGCATGATCACGGGGTTCATCGTTCCGGCGTCGCGCAGCGCGCGCACGAGGCGTCCCGGCAACGCGCCGATGTAGGTACGTCGATGCCCGCGAATCTCTGCTTCGTCGCGCACGCCGCCGAGCGACATGCGCACGAACTCGCGATTGAGTGCCCGCGCGATCGACTCGCCGATGGAGGTCTTGCCGGTTCCGGGCGGGCCGATCAGCGTGAGGATCGCGCCGGACCGCTTGTCCTCGGCGATGCCGCGCTCTTCGCGAAGCTTGCGCACGGCGAGGTACTCGACGATGCGCTCCTTGACGTCGTCGAGTCCTGCGTGGTCTGCGTCGAGGATCTCGCGCGCGAGCTTCGGGTCGAGCCGCTCTTCGGAGGTCTTTGCCCACGGCACCGCGAGGAGCCAGTCGAGGTAGCTGCGGATCATCGACGCCTCGCCCGACGCGTCGCCCGTCCGCTCGAGCCGGCCGAGCTCGCGCTCCGCCTGCTCGCGGACCTCGTCGGGCATGCCCGCCTCGTCGATCTTCTTTCGGTATTCGTCGACGACCGAGCCGTCGTCCTCGCCGAGTTCCTTGCGGATCGAATCGAGCTGCTTGCGGAGGAAGTACTCGCGCTGCTGTGCCTGCGCGCCCGACTCCACGTCGTCGCGGATGCGCCGCCGTACCTGCAGCTCGGCGAGCCGCTCGCGCTGGAACGCGATCGCAAGCCGGAGCCGTTCGACGACGTCGAGCGTCTCGAGCAGCTCGACTCGCTGCGCGAATGTCAGGTCGGGCGAGTACGCGCACGTATCGGCAAGCGCGCCGGGCTCGACGACAGATCGCAGGAACTCGCGGATGCGGGGGTCGGCCTCGCGAAGGTCGAGGATTTCGTCCACGACCGCGCGGTACTCGGTCTCGAGCTCGCGGGTCTGGACGGGCGGCGGCGTCTCGTCGGGTTGCTCGTCGACCTCGACGTAGAGCCGGCCGTCCGGGCCGCTTTCGGCCGCATGGAGCGACGCCCTGTGGAGCCCGCTGACGGTGACGAGCGGCGCGCCGCCGGGAAGCCGGCCGGTCTCGACGATCTCGGCCACCGTTCCGACCTTCGCGTAGACGCTCTCGTGGCGCGGCACGAGGAGGACGGTCGCATCGCCGCCCGGATCGAGCGGCAGCGTGACCGTCATGTTCGGGAAGACAACCGTGTCTTCCAGTGGGATGAGCAGGTACTTCTGCACGGCTTTCACGCTCCTATTCGTCATAGGAGCATAGTAGCTTCAGATATTGAAGCTACGTCGCCGCGCGCCGAGAACCGGTGTCAGACACAGCGCGTCGTCAAGCCGGACGGTGTGTCAGCTGTGTGACGATTCGTCCACAACGAGTGCCACGTGCAACGAACAGACCGCGTAGGGACCTGGCGAGGCCCGTGGACCGCAGTCGAGGAAAGGTCCAGAAACGTCACACGGCGGCCTTGACGCAGGGCGGTGTCTGACACCGGACGTGAACGCCCGAGCTCAAATCGAGGCTGTCGCGACGATCCTCTAGTGTCTTCGTCCTGACGGAGACTGAGGAGCTGGGGCGGGGCGGGCGGCTTCGCGGTGGCGCTGCGGGTGAGCTCGTGGCGGCGGCCTATTCGGCCGAGAGCGCGCACGGCCCACGGCTCGCTCGCGGGTTGTCGCTCGCGGATCTCGCGCACGCGGTAGCGCTCGTCGAGGGCGGCGACCTCGCAGGCGAGGACGCCAAGTCGCTCCTTCGGGGCCTGCTGGAGCTGCACGCGATCCCGGCCGACGAGTTTCCGTGGGATCCGTCGCTTGGCGACGCCTTCAACGCACGCGAAGCCGAGCTCGAGCGGCGCGTGGGGCGTGCGGCCGCCGGCTGGCTGAGCGCAGGCCGCCCACGACGCGAGGCGTTTCGCGTCGCTCTTCGCTTGACGGCTCGTGCGGGCGTCTTGCAGCTGCACGACGCGTTCGTCGACCAAGCTGCGGCGCTCGTTCGGCACGCAACCGCAACGCGGACGGCGCTCGCGATCGACTACACCTACCTCCAGCCGGCGCAACCGACGACTATCGGCCACCTGCTCTTGGCATACGCGTACCCGGCGCTTCGCGATTCCGACCGCGCGCGCGCCTCGCACGCGATTCTCAGCTCGAGCGTCGCCGGCGCCGGTGGAAGCGCCGGCTCGCGCTGGTCGCTCGATCGCGCGCGACTCGCCGAGCTGCTCGGCTGTGACGGCATCGTCGAGCATGCGAAGGACGCCGCGTGGCAGGCGGACGTCTACCTCGAGCTCCTCGCCGCTCTCGCGATCGCCGCGACGCACCAGAGCCAACTCGGCCAGGACTTCGAGATCTACGCAAGCCAGGAGTTCGGTCTCGTCGAGCTCGCAGACGCCCACAGCCGCGCGAGCGCGCTGATGCCGCAGAAGAAGAATCCCTACGCGCTCGCCGCGATCCGCACACAGGCGGGTCAGGCCGCCGGCGACGTCGCGAGCGCGCTCGCGACTCTGCATACCGGGTCGGCGCGAACGGATCACTTCCATCTGCTCAACGGGACCGTTCCGCGCGCGCTCGACGAGGCGATCGCGATCGCGCGGTTGACCGCATCGGTGCTCGAGGGCCTCGAGCTTCGAGCCGAGCGCTTCGCCCAGATCGCACGAGAGAGCTTCGTCACCGCCGCCGACGTTGCCGACGTCCTTGCGCTGAGCGGAGGCATCGACTACCGCACTGCGCACAAGATCGTCGGGCGCGCGGTCCGCGATCTCGTCGACGCGGGCGAGCCCCCGTCCCAACTGACGCCCGAGCGCCTTGCTGCTGCAGCCGAGACCACGATCGGTCGCCCCGTCGAGATCGACGAAGCGACGCTTCAGGACGCCCTCGATCCCGCGGCCTGCGTCGCCGCCCGCCGGCAGGCGGGCTCGTCGTCGGAGGCCGCGTTGGACGAGATGCTCGACGGGCTTCGCGCGACTCTGGCCGCGCACGCGAGCTGGAGCGAGTCGGCAAGGGAGCACGAGTCCACCGCGGAGGCGGCCCTTCTCGCTCGCGCCCGCGAGCTCGCCTGAGTCGCGAGGCCGTTGCTAGCCGCGGTGTCCCGGACGGCCCTGCTTGTTCGGACGGCCGTCGACCCGAAGGAACTCGAGCAGCACGACGGCGCCGGCAACCGCGCCGATCACGCCTCCGATCTTCTGCGCCGAACCGACGTCGGCGGCCCTGAGCGCGCCCCACGCGACGAGGTAGCACCACCCGGCGATCGCCGCGCCGTAGACGAAGGCGAGCCCACGTTCATGGCCGGCAGTCGCGAGGCCGAGGACGCGAAGGTCATGACCGGGCCGTTCGCTGTAGAGCCCGCCGGGCTGCGGCGGATTGAAGATCGAGATCTGGCCGAGCTCCGTCTCGAGCACCGTCGCCCGGTAGATCGCGTAGTCGTAGAGCTGCGTGTTGCGAAGCTCGTAGACGACGATTCCGAGCGTCGCGAGGAGACCGAGCCCGCCGACCGCAAGGAGCTCCGGAGCGCTCGCATGCCGGCTCAGGAGACCGACCGCGAGTCCGGAGATCGTCGGCACGAGCGCGAGCAGCTTGAACCGGATGTCGGTCACGCTGCGAAGCAGGTCGGTCGTCTGGCCGTAATCGAGTAAAAGCCGGTCGCGCGCGCCTTCGCTCGCCATCGTTGACAAGATCTCCGGGAACGACCTTAGCCGCGTCATCCGGAGCGGATGAGGGCGCTGTCCTCGCGAAGCGCAAGCCTTAGGGCGCAACGCAATCGAGATCGTACGCATCGAAAAGGAGCCCCAATGCTCGCAAGTGATTTTCCGTTCCTCGACGTCATGTGGTCGATGTTCATCTTCTTCGCCTGGGTGATCTGGATCTGGTTCCTGATCACGATCCTCGCCGACGTCTTTCGCCGCCACGACATCGGCGGGGGAACCAAGGCGCTGTGGGTGATCTTCCTGATCTTCGTGCCGTTCCTGGCCGCGCTCATCTACCTGATCACGCAGGGGCAGAAGATGGCCGAGCGGAACATGCAGCAGGCACAAGCCGCACAGAGCCAGACCGATGCGTACATCCGCTCCGTCGCTTCTCAGAACGACCCGACCGAGCAGATCGCGCGCGGAAAGCAACTGCTCGACAGCGGCGCGATCACGCAGCAAGAGTTCGACGCGCTGAAGGCGAAGGCGCTCGCCACGTAGTCACGCTGCGATCGGCAAGGGCGCGCGGGTGACCCGCGCGCCCTTGCGCCTCAAGCCCGTCCGAGCATCGCCCTAGCCAACGAGCAGCGCGGTCCGCCCTTCGCGATCGCTCTCGTCAGAGATCTTGGGCGTCTCGGTCGATCGCACTTCGCGCATCAGGATGATCGCCTGTGGCGGGGCGATGAAGAGTTGCTTCTTCGTCGTGACGCAGACGACGCGCCAACCTGCGGCACCGAGCTCGTTGAGGTGCTCCTGAACGTGCTTACCGGTGTCGATGACCTTGTACTCGTAGCGCCTCATGGGCTACCTCCCTGGAATCAGACGCGCTTCGGGACGCTGCCGAACAGCGTGAGCACCGGCCGCATCGCCTTGTGCCCGAAGTCCGCTGTCGGGCCGAACATGCACGGACAGCCGCCGTCGATCACTTCGACGCCGTGCGCGCGTCCGTATGTCGTTGCCGCATCCGAGACGCTGCCGGCGCCCGGACCGCGGTGCATCCACACATGCTCGATGCCGAGCTCGGCGCATTCGCGCATCGTCTCGTTCGCATGCTCGGGGCTCGTGCCGATCACCACCGCGTCGACGCCGCCGGGGATCGACCGGAGATCGTCGTAGGCGCGATCTCCTTCGACCGTGTCCGCATTCGGGTTCACGGCGAAGACGTCGTAGCCACGATCTCGCAGGCGCCTGTAGACGACATTGCTGCCGTGATCCTTCGGTGACCGCGAGACGCCCGTCACCGCGACGCGCTTGTGCGCGAGGAACTCGGCCGCTGCTTCCTTGATCGGTTTCATCCGCGCTCACTCCTTCCGCGTTGTCGATCGATCATCGCCGGCGAGACTCGTTCGGGCATCCGGGAGCGCTCGTAGCCGTGGTGCGGTTTTCGCGCCGATCCGGCGCCGCAGGAAGCGAGGTAGGTCGCGGCCTAGGAGACGGCCACAGACGCTCGGGCTTCGCGCTCGAGCTCGAAGAGGCTGTGCACGAGCTGAACCGCGATCGAGCCTTCCCCGACCGCTGCGGCGACGCGCTTGACGGAAGCGTGCCTCACATCACCCGCTGCAAGAACGCCAGGCATGCTCGTCTCGAGCGCGAGCGCCCGCCGCACGAGTGGCCAGCCGTCACCGCCCCCGAGGTCGTCACCCGTGAGGAGAAACCCGTTCCGGTCGCGCGCGATGTCCGGCGGTAGCCACTCCGTCTTCGGACGAGCACCGATCAGGACGAAGAGCGCATCGGCGGCCACGGTCTGCTCTTCGCCCGTTGAGGAGTCCAGCAGGACGAGCTCGTCGAGGCGCCCTTGGCCGCCCCCGCCGACGACTGTCGTTCCCACTCGCACGTCGACGTTCGGCGCCGCCTCGACGGCTTGGACGAGGTAGCGCGACATGCCGGCATCGAGACGGTTCGCACGCACGAGCAGTGTGACGTTCTTTGCGTAGCGCGCGAGGTGGAGCGCCGCCTGCCCCGCCGAGTTGCCGCCGCCTGCGACGAAGACGTCCTTGCCTCCGAGCGCCGGGGCCTCGGCGGCGGGACCGCCGTAGAACACGCCGGCGCCCGTCAGATTCTCGAGAGCCTCGATTCCCAACCGCCTGTACGTCGCGCCAGTGGCGAGGATCACCGCCCGTGCGCTCACAGTTCGCCCGTCCGCAAGCGAGAGCGACAAGCGACCGTCCGCACGCTCGAGCCGCGTCGCGCGATGCATGAACACGAAGCTCGCCCCGAAGAGCATCGCCTGGTCGTAGGCCTCCTCCGCGAGGCGACTGCCGCTCACACCTTTTGCGAAGCCGAGGTAGTTCCGAATGAGCGAGCTCGACCGCGCCTGCCCGCCGATCCCGCCTTCGTCGAGGACCAAGACGCGCATCCCCTCGGAAGCGCCGTAGACAGCCGCCGAGAGACCAGCCGGTCCCGCACCGACGATCACGAGGTCGTACGAACGCTCCTCGATTTCGCTCGGCGCGCCCGCGGCAGCTGCGATCTGAGCGTCGGAGGGATCGCTGAGGATCTCGCCGTCGGGCAAGACCATCAACGGCAGCTTCGCGTCCGGGCCTGCCTTCTCGAGAAACTCGCGACCTTCGTCCGAGTCTGCGAGACAAAACGCATGTGGAGCGGCGCAGCGCTCGAAGACGTCTCTGAGCTCGTACGCCCGGCCGGACCACTCATCGCCGACGATGTGCACGGTGTGCGGAGTGCGGCGCCCCTCGCGCGCCCATTCGAGCAGGAAGCTCGATACGGCCTCGTGGAACACCTCGTCAGGCGATGCGCCGGGCTCGAGCACGTAGTGGTCGATGCGACCGAGGGCCATCGCTGCGCGAATCGACTCCGCGGACGGCCCGTCAACCCACACGCTCCGCGAGACGAGGAGCGCACGCTTCGCATGCGGGTGCAGCCGGCGGACGTGCTCGAGGAAATCGGTTCCGGCTGTACCCAGCGTCGGCTGCCCGGCAAGGACGAGCGGGACTTCGTCTCCTGCATCCGCGAGCTCCGTCAGCTTTCGCAGCGCGTCGTCGGAGTCTGCGTGCACCTCGACGCGATAGTCGCGCCCGTAGCGCTGGACGAGCTGCGCGTTGACGTTCTCGAGGACTTCCGGATCCTCGTCGAAGGCGAGGAGGACAGGCAGGTTCATGCGAGCACAACTTTAGTTGCAGCCTCCGGCCCGGAGAAGGGGCTTTCGTCCTAGGCGGATGATTCACTCCATGAGCGAACGAAAGAGGCTCCGCATCGTTCATCCCGAACAACAAACGGTTCCGGGCTCCGGCAGGAGAGGAGAAACGTCGATGAGTACGAGAGAAATGCGCGCGCGGTGGACGGGATGGGTCGCCTTCGCCGGCTGGCTGATGATCGTCGTCGGCTGTCTCGACGTGATCGAGGGCTTGATCGCGATCATCCGCAAGGAGTACTACGTCTTCACGTCAAACCAGATCATCGTCTTCAACGTGACCACATGGGGCTGGATCACGCTGATCTGGGGACTGATCGTCATCTTCGCGGGTTGGGGATTGCTGTCGCGCTCCGGCTGGGCGCGCTGGTTCGCGATCGTCGTCGGCACGCTCAACGTGATCGCCCAGCTCGGATTCTTCGGCAGCGCGGCCTACCCGTTGTGGGCGCTCACCGTCCTCACGCTCACGATCGTCGTGCTCTACGGGCTGATCGTCCACTGGGAGGACGTCGAGCGAACCGTCTGATCGGAACGGCTCGAGCGAGAGCCGGACCGCAGTCGCACATGTCACCGGGCGGCGCGACGCGAGCAACCCGAGCGTCGCGCCGTCTCGATGACGTTCACCAAGCGTTCACGTTCGTCGAAGGCGATACGATGCCCGCGCGATGAGCGGTGAATGGTTTTGGACAATCATCTGCTACGCCGTCCTACTCGGAATCGGCGGTCTCGTTGGCCTCGTGTTCTTCTGGTGGCTCGTCATCGTCCCGATGAACGAGGTTCCACCGAGCGGTCGTAGGCGCCACGCCGGCGTCGACCAAACCGGTCGCGTCTAGCCCGAGCTGCGCCCACGAAGCCATCGACGCACGCGGCGCGCGGGAAGCGCGCCGATCTCGTCGCGGGAGAGCCCGACTGTCACCGTGTCGGACTCCACCTTCGAGATTGCTCCGATCGGGACCGCGAGCTCGCGGCGCCGCCACAGATGTCCACGTTCGAGGACGAAGTGAGTGATGCAATCGTCGTCGTCGAGGAGGAACCCGTCGACCTCACCGACGCGCTCGCCGTCGTTCGCGATCACGCTGCTCGACCTGCGGATCTCCACTTCGCCCTTCGGAATCCGGTCGTACGTCATGCCGATGTCGTCGACCGTCCCCGCGGGATACGCCGCGAACCCGGTGCTCTCGTACGGCATCGCGAGCACGTCCGTCACGCCGATGTCCCAGTCGGGATCCGCAACGGGCAGCTCGCCGAGCCTGAGATACGCGAACTCCTCGACGTCCGGTAGGCGACGCACCTCTTCGGCATTGCAGCGCAGCGAGATCTCGCTCGCGCCGTCTTCGCGCTCGACGAGATCGATCGATACGAGGCGCGACTCGCCACCGTGGTGAGGCTTGACGACGAGATGGGTCAAGCGCTTCTTGACCGGATCGATGACGACGTCGCCGAGCTCGCCGACGATCTGGCCGTCGCTCGATCGAACCGGCTTTCCGAGCTCGAGACGCATGCGGTGCAGGATCGGAGTGAGCTCGCAGCGCAGCATCCTCCCGACGGGGTGAAGGCGCAGCTAGCCCGGCGTCCGCGCGGCCTGCGCCACCTCGGGCGGCCGATGCCGACGGAACGTGAACGCGGCGAGCAGGCCGAGGATCAGAGTCGGGACGACGGTGAGAAACCGATACACGAGCACCGCAGCGACGACGCCTGCGTTCTTGCCGCCGAAGCCGATCAACGTGCTCGTCAAGCCGAGCTCCACGACACCGAGCCCGCCGGGCGTGATCGGGATCGTCGCGATGATGCGAACGAGCGCCCACGCCGCGAAGGCCTCGACAACGGTGACGTCGGTCGAAGGAACGTCGAGCGCGCGCAGAGAGACGATCAGCACGAGAAAGACGCTCAGGCTTCCGGCGAGCGACGCGATCGTGAGGGCGAACCACTTCCGCTCGAGGAAGTCGCCGACGTCTGCACGGAATCGCTCGAAGCTCGTCCCGGCCCACGAGACCGGGCCGCGCCGGATCTTGCCGAGCGACCAGTTCGTGAATCGCGCGGCGACGTCTCCGATGTCGTTCGCGAGTCGCGCGCTGACGAGTATCAGCACGAAGCCGGCGATCACGATTCCGAGCACTGCCACTCCGACGAACGCCACAGTCGCGAGCGCCGCGGTCTGCGCCCCGGTGATCGTGAGCAGAAACACGGCGACGATCGGATACAGGAGATTGAGGAACTGGTTCCACAGGCTCGTGAGCGTGATCGCACGTGCGATGTCGTGGCTCGAGAACCCCCAGCGACGCGTCACTCCGTAAGCACCGGCGGCACCGACAGCGGGGCCGCCCGGTACGACGATCGAAAGCGCGGTCGAAGCCTGCGTCAGCCGCATCGCCCGCAGGAACGTGAGGCCGGGTAGCGCCACTTGCCAGGGCGGCGCGAACGTGACGAGGTTCAGAACCGTCGCTGCGAGGAGCGCCGCGACCCATTCCCACGACAGTTGCTTGACGACACGCCAGACGTCGTCGTAGGACGCGATCGACGGCAGGAAGTACGCGAACGTGACGACGATGACCGCGAGGCTCGCCCCGACCAACGCCGCGCGCTTGATGACGCGCTTCCGCCTTGCGCTGAGGTTCAGCTCTGCCTCAGCGACCGGCAGCTCTCGGAGTCGGCGAACGCCTGCTTCCACTCGTCGGCGACGTCGAGTGACTCGAGCGTCGTCAACGTCGTGCCGATCTCGCTCGACATCGAGAGCAACGCGGCGCTCGCCACGTTGACCGCCTGAACGGCGTCGGTGAGCGTCGCGACGTCGTCGGTCGCGTCCTTGACCTTGTCGGCCGAAGCTTGCAGCTCCTGCGAGAGGTTGTTGATCGCGCTCTTCGCCTCCTCACCGCCGGAAGTCGGAGGCTCGCCGAGCGCCTGCACGTCGTCGACGAGCTTGTCGTTCGCCGCAGAGACCTGCTTCGACGCATCCTCGATCTTGGCCTGAGAAAGCTGGTCGACGTCTTTCAGGCTCGCACCGACGCCTTGGATGCTGCTCTTCCACGTCGCGAACGCGCTGCAGAGGCCGTCGGCCCAGGTCGCTTCCGCTCCGGTCGTCGGTGTCTCGTCATTCGACCCGCAACCGCTCGCGACCAGAGAGGCGGCGACAACGACCAGCGCAAGAAGCGCGAGCCGCCGACCATTTGCATTGGCGATCCGCACGTCGCCCGCTTACCCGCGCGAGGAGCGCGTACAGGACCAGCACGTCCGCGCGCGGAGGCGTTGGCCGCACGAAGGGCAGCGACGCGGCTCGGGCCGCAGCCGAAGGAGGCCTTCGCGGAAGGCGAGCGACGTCAGGAGGATTGCCACGCAGGCGGTCACGGCGACCATCGTCGTCATCTGCATCGCGAACTCACTCATGCGGGCGCAGCCGATTCGATGGACGGAAACTCGCGCAGCGTCTGTCTACGCAGAACCTCGAGGCCGACGAACGCAAGCGCGAAGAGAAGGAGCAGCGGATACACGCGCTCTCCGTCAGTCGGTCCGGCTGCGAGCACGAGGAGGAGCAGCAACGAGAGCAACGCGTACGCGATCCACGGATGCTCGCGCATCGTCGGCGCGGAGAACCGCCGCAGCGCGACCGCCGGTCGAGACGGTCCAGCGATCCACGCGGCGAGCATCCCGATCACGCCATAGATGACGAGGTTGAAGCCGACGTTCCGGAGGAGCTCGGTCCCGATCGCCCAGGTGGCGTTGACGGGGGCCTTCGCGTCGGGGTTCGTCGTCAACGTGTCGACGATGTAAGACCCTGCGAGTCGACGAACGACGAGCACGATCAGTCCGACGACCAAGATGCTCGCGCCGATCGCCAACAAGATCGACCTTCGGCGACCGCGCGCGATGTACATCGCCGCCGCGAACAACGCGAGCACGACGAACGAGAGCAGGTAGCTGAGCGCACGCACGACCTTGACGGCCTTCCGCCCGGCATCGAGCTGGTTTCCCTTCATCACGACGATCTGCCCCGCGTCTGGAGGAAGGCGTTGCTCGAGTCGCGCGCCCACCCCTGTCTCGGCGGCTATCTCCTCGACGATCGGGCGCAGGTTGAGGACCACATTGCCGTTCGTCGTCGTGAGGATCCCGCGCTTGCCGTCCAGCACCGCAATGAAGAGTTGATGCGCGCGTCGATTCGCGTTCCGCCAGAGCTGTTGAACGCGCGGCCGGCCGAGCAGGTTGTCGGTGACGCGAACGAGCGCCGGCTCGAGCGCCGCTGCGATCGGCGGCGCGAGCGGCTTCGTCTGCTCCGGCAGACGCTCCTGCAAGGCCTTGCTCACGTCGACGTTCTGGTACAGCTGGTTGACCAGATAGACGGAGAGCGCGCCCCGGATCTCGTCGTTTTCGAGCAGCCGCGAGCTCGCATCCGTCCAGTGGTCAGTGCTGAGCGCCTGACGCTTCACCCAAATGTTGAGAGCCGCGACGAGCGCGATGATCGCGGCCAGGACGATCAATACCCACGGCGTCCACCTCCGCCAGCCGTGCGCCTTGGTGGTTCGCGGTTCCCGACGCTGCGCCGAACCTGCGTCCGACGGAGTCGTGCCTCGTGCGTCTTCCGTTGCGCTGGCCAGTGCAGACCTCCGGTCGCGGTGCCACGACTCTGCGCAGGCCGCCCGAAGCTTGCGTCATCCCCCGGGGGTGATCCGGGTGAGCGCTCGAGGACGACTCAGGGCGAGATTCGGTCTGCGTGCGCGCTCTGGCCGCCCTCGCCGCCGGCGATGCCTTCACGCGCAGCCCAGAGCGCAACTTGCGTGCGCGACGTGAGCCCGAGCTTGCTGAGGACGCTCGAGACGTGCGAGCGCACCGTGCGCTCGCCGATTCCGAGCGCGGCGGCGATCCGCTTGTTCGGCTCGCCCGCTCCGATGAGAGCGACGACTTCGAGCTCGCGCGCCGTGAGCTCCGCCGACGGGTCGTCGCGCTCGACGATTCGAAGCGACTCGACGAGCCGCCGCGCAACCGCGGGATCGAGCTGCAGCTCTCCGCGCTCTGCAGCACGCACTGCGTTTGCGACTTCATCCGCGTCCGCGTCCTTGAGGAGATACCCGGACGCCCCCGCGTGCAGCGCGGCGTGCACGCGCTCCTCCTCACCGAAGGACGTCAGCGCGACAACCTCGACGTCGTCGTAGAGCGCGCGAATCCGCCGCGTCGCCTCGATGCCGTCCATCGGCTCCATCTGAAGATCCATCAGAACCACCTGCGGGCGACGACCGGCGGTGTCGAGCTGCGCGAGAAGCTCGAGCGCTTCCTCGCCGCCCGCCGCGTCGCCGACGACCTCGAGATCGGGCTCCGAGCCGAGAAACGCGAAGAGACCGCTCCGCACGACTGCGTGATCGTCGACGAGCAGAACGCGGATCACCTCGCCGGCGTCAACCGCCATCGCGCTCGTCAGCCTGTTCCGACCGGACGGCTAGGCGGACGACTGTGCCGGAGCCCGGGTTGCTTCGGACCTCGAGCTCGCCGTCGATCTCTCGTGCGCGGCTCCGCATCGACTCGAGCCCGTGATGGCCTGGAGGCGCCGACCCTTGCACGAAGCCGCGCCCGGTGTCGGCGATCTCCATGATCACGTGCCCATTGCTCGGAGCGATGCGGACCGTTGCGGTTCCGGCGCCCGAGTGCTTGACGACGTTCGCGAGCGCCTCGCGCGCGATGCCGTACAGCTGAGCTTGCGTGGCGCGGGTCAGCGGCAGCGAGTCGGCGGGACCTCGGACCTCGACGTCGAGGCCCGAGTCGCGAGCGAGGCTCGTCGCATGCCTACTCAGACCGGAGACGAGTCCGTCGCCGATTCCGCCAGGGCCCCACTCGAAGATGAAGCTTCGCATCTCGCGTTGCGCTCGCCTCGTCAGCTCGGCGATCGCTTGCAGACTCTCTTTGAGCTTGGGCGCGCCGTTCTCCTCGGTGTCCGCGATTGCCCGCTCGGCTGCGCGTGCGTGAAGCATGCTCGAGAAGAGCGCCTGCGAGACCGAATCGTGCAAGTCGCGGGCGATCCGGCGTCGTTCGGCAAGCCCTCGCTCGTTCTCGCGTCGCCGCGACTCGACGAGATCCGCAGCCGAGCGCTCGCGCTCGCTCACGACGGCGCTCAAGAAGAGCCCGGTCAACGCACACGTAAGGACGTACAGCTGCGTGCTGAGCGTCCGGTCGTTGATCGGCTGGCGGAAGAACGCACCGACACGATCGGCGGTGATCCCGATCGTCAGCAGTGCGTTGATCGCCGTCGCAAGCGACGCACCGACGGGGCCGAATCGGAACGCCGCCCAGATCAAAGCCGGAAAGAAGAGATACGTAAGCGGCGCCTGGCTCGAGACCGCCACCGCTGCAAGCGCGATCACCGTCACGACGAGAAACGCTCCTTCGACCGTGCACATCCGCCGCCACGCGGCACGCAAATCGCCGAACCACGTGAGCACGAGTGGAAGCACGACGAGTGCACCCGCCGTGTCGCCGAGCCACCACGTACGCCAAAAGCTCGGGATCGCATGCATGCCGATGAGGCCGCCCGCGAGGATCGACAACGTCCCACACGTCGCGCTGATCGCCGTCGCAGCGCCGACCGCGAGCAGCAGGCCGACGACTTCGGACGCCCGATCGAGCCGCGCCCGGGGTCCGATCAGTCGCCGGAGCAACCAGGCGCCGACGACGACTTCGACCATGTTCCCGAGCTGCTGTCCTGCGACGCTCCCGATCGGGATCGGGGAGTTGCCGACGAGAAGCTGCGCGTTGACGATCAGCTCGCCGAGGAAGATGCCGGGCCAGAGCGAGAGGCCGCGAAGATAGAGGACGGCAATCCCGAGGCCGACGGGCAGCCAGATGGCAGAGACAGACGCCGTGTAGCTGAGCGCCTGACCGAGCTTCGCCAACCCGTAATACGCGGCGGCGACGAGGAGGACGGTGACGACGTATCGCCCGCGGTCGCCGAGCAGCCAACGTTCGTCCGATGACCGAGTTCGCGGAGGTGCCACAGAGATATGCGTGTCGCTCACGGCGGGGGCCCTTCCGTGAATGGCATCACGTTTTTCAAAGTCTAAAGGCCTAAGACTGCTCGCACCAACCGTCGGAAAGCCGTACCGTGGATTGGCCGTTAGACCGATGCGGCGACGCGCCGCGTACGCCAACCTCTTGAATGTGTCGCTGTCTCTACAAATGTCAGACCCAATGAGCCAATGACAGTCCGTGTGATCCTCGGCGAGGACAGTTATCTCGCGCGTGAGGCCGTGGCCTCGGTGATCGCGCGCGCCGAAGGGATCGAGCTCGTCGCGACGTGTGGCGACCTCGAGTCGCTCGAGGCGGCGATCGGCGAGCAGCGCCCCGACGTCGTCGTGACGGATATCCGGATGCCGCCGACGCACACCGACGAGGGCATCCGGCTAGCGAGCGAGCTTCGCAAGTCCGAGCCGGAGATCGGCGTCGTCGTCCTGAGCCAGCACAACGAGCCGGCCCTTGCCACTGCGCTCTTCGAGACTGGCTCCGATCGCCGCGCCTACCTGCTGAAAGAGCGCGTCAAGGACGCGGAGGAACTCGTTCGAACGCTGCGATCGGTCGCCGAAGGCGGATCCGTGGTCGACCCCGCCGTCGTCGAGAAGCTGCTCACGGCCTCACGCGCACGCGAGCGGTCGAAGCTCGAGGCTCTGACCCCGCGCGAGCTCGAGATCCTGGGCTTGATCGCGGAAGGGCGAAGTAACTCCGCGATCGCGGAATCTCTCTTCTTGACGAAGCGGGCGGTGGAACGTCACATCAACAGCATCTTCACGAAGCTCGACCTCGGCGATCCGGCCGAGATCAGCCGACGTGTGCGTGCGGCGCTCGTCTATCTCGCCGACAACACCGGCTAGTACCGGGGCCAAATACATGCACGCACCGGCGCGGATCGTGATCCGACCATTAATCATGGGTCGCGGTTCGTTGTCCCAAAGGGAGGCGTCCGATCGGCGAGATCGAACCGCGAGGGGTGCCGGGCTGCGTGATCACGGTCGATGATCAGCCATGTGTCCGGAGCGCGCTGCGGTCGCTCGTCGAGGCGACCTCGGCGCTTGCCCTCGTCGGCGAGGCGGAATCAGGCGAAGCGGCTGTTGCTCTCGTGCCCGAGCTCGAACCCGATCTCGTGCTGATGGACGTCGAAATGCCCGGGCTCGGCGGCATCGAAGCGACACGGGCGATCAAGGCGATACGCCCGGAGACGCTCGTCTTTCTCATCTCCGCGACGCACCCGGACGACCTGCCGGCAGACGCAGGCGACTGCGCCGCGGATCTCGTCCTGTGGAAAGGCGACCTGCGGCCGAGGCTCGTGGAGGAGATTTGGGCTCGGCACTGTCGCAGCCAGAGTGCGGACTGACTCGGCCAACCGGCCAGTCGACCCATGTGCGTTAGCCGACCGGCCCTGTGGTGAACCTCCGCCGCCCGGCCCGCCTGCACTGGCATGTCCACATGATTGCGAAGACATCCACAGGCTGGGGATACTCGGGGTCGACTCGGACCGGTGGAGCGCGAGCACTGACGCGCGCGTGAGGAGCTTCGATGGCCCCGAAAGACGATCTCTCGCTGAGGCGGACGGCCCAGGCTGCGCCTGTTGACGTTGAGCGTCGGCGCGGCGAGCGACTTGGCAACCGCTCCGTAGAGTCGGTCCACCGACCGAGCCTCGACGTGATCGAGGCGAAGCTCAGGCCGCCGACACTCCGCGCCGGGGTCATCGCGCGGCCGGGGACCGTGAGCCGGCTCCGACGCGAGACGGCGACGGTCGCGAGCATCGTCGCCCCTGCAGGCTACGGCAAGACGACGCTGCTCGCCCAATGGGCAGCTGCGGAGAGTCGCAGCGTCGCCTGGGTCTCGACCGACGAGCGCGACAACGACCCGCACGTCTTCCTCAAGCACGTCAGCGCTGCGATCGATCGGATCGAGCCGCTCGACGAGCGCCTACTGAACCTGCTCGCGGCGCGCCGCCCACCCGAGTCGGCGCCGCTCGCCGCGCGCGCTGCCCGCGCGCTCGGCTCGTGCCGCATGCCGTTTCTCCTCGTCCTCGACAACGCCGACCTGCTCCACGGAAAAGAAGCGCGCGCAGCGCTCGCCATGCTCGTCGCCCGGACACCGGCAGGCTCGACAATCGCCCTCGGGTCGAGGACGGCGCCCGGCCTTCCGCTTGCGGCACTCCGAGCGACGGACAGTCTCGCCGAGCTGGGCATCCACGAGCTCACGCTGAGCAACAGAGACGCAGAGCTGCTCCTCCAACGCGCGAACGAGGATCTGTCGGAACAGCAGATCGCAGAGCTCGCCGAGCTGTGCGAAGGCTGGCCGGCTGCGCTCTATCTCGCTGCGCTCTCGGTTCGCGACACGACCCGTGGGACTCTCGACGTCCGCGGCGCGTCCGAGCACGTCGGTGGCGAGGACCGCTACGTCGCCGACTACATGCGAGCTGAATTCCTCTCACAGCTACGACCGGCGGACGTTCGCTTCCTGCGGAGAACCTCGATCCTCGAGGAACTCAGTCCTCCGCTGTGCGACGCCGTGCTGCAGATCGATGCGTCGGAGCTCGAGCTGCGGAAGCTCGCGCGCGCGCAGGTGATCCTGCCGCTCGACGACGACCGTGGCTCGTATCGCTTGCATCGCCTCGTCCGGGAGTTCTTGCTGCGCGAGCTGACGACCCACGAGCCGCAGATCGTCCAGACGCTCCATTCGCGCGCCGCAGATTGGTTCGAGACGGTCGGCGATCCGGAGGCTGCACTCGAGCACGCGAACTCGGCCGGAGACGCAGGACGCGTCGCGACGATCATCGCGGCGATCGCGATTCCGGCGTCGAATCGCGGACACGTCCGCCAGATCGAGCGATCACTCGCGCGTTTCGGCGACACGCGACAGCTCGAGCGATATCCCGCTGTGGCACTTCATGGTTCTCGAATTCATACGTTTCGGGGGCGAGCGGCAGAAGCCGAACGGTGGCTCGACCTCGCCGAACGTGGGGCCCGTCGACGTGGAAGGGACGCCGCCGTGCTTCGCCCCCGAATCAGCGTCGTCCGTGCAGCGATGTGCCGCGCGGGCGCACGCAAGATGCTCGCCGACGCGGGAGCTGCCCTCGTGAAGCTCCCGCAGGCGAGCCATTGGTACCCGCTCGCGCTGCATATGCGCGGCACGGCGGCGATGCTCCTCGACGCCGTCGGCGAGTCGGAGTCGCTGCTCGGTGAGACGGTGGAAGCCGCGCATGCTCTCGGCTGCGCGGAGACGGAAATGGTCGCGCTCGGCCAGCTGTCGCTGATTGCACGAGAACGAGGCGACCTCGACCGCGCCGACGAACTGTCTGCGCAAGCGGAGGCACTCGCGCGCGCGTCCGAACTCGATGAGTACCCGACGTTTGCGATCGCGCTCGCGGCCTGCGCGCAGACGTCGCTCCGACACGGAAGGTGGGCGGAGGCGCGAGAGCTCGTCGCAACCGCGCAGCCGCTTCGCACACAGCTCACGGATTCGTTGCCGTGGCTCGCGGTGCATGCGCGGCTCGAACTCGCTCGCTGCTGCGTCCGTCTGCGCGACCGGAACCTTGCGCTCGCACTGTTCGACGAGGCCGATCTGATCCTCGCCCTCCGCCCTCGCCTCGGCGTGCTCGTCGAACGCGTCGCCTCAGTGGGACGCGATGCCGTAGCGCTGCCCGAAGCAGAGCGCGTACCGACCGGCCTGACGCCGGCCGAGCTCCGCCTCCTTCCGCTTCTTGCGACCCATCTCTCGTTCCGAGAGATCGCCGACGACTTGCACGTCTCGCGCAACACGGTGAAGACGCAGGCGATCTCGATCTACCGCAAGTTCGGCGTCAGCGGACGAAGCGAAGCGATTGCGGCCGCCGGCGCACTCCACACCACCCCGGATGCGGCGTAGACCATGGCGAGCCGGAGCACGAAGACGATTGCGACGACGAAGCCTCTCGTTCTGCCGGCGGTAGAGCGCGAGCTCGTTGCGCTGCCGTTCGAGATCGTCGAGTCGAAGCTCGGCGTACCTGTTCCGCGCGCAGGCCTCGTCTCGCGGACGGCGCTCGTGAACCGCTTTCGCGCGAACCACACCTCGGCGGTTGTGACCCTGACGGCTCCCGCGGGTTACGGCAAGACGACGGCGCTTGCACAGTGGGCGGCACGGGACGAGCGGCCGTTTGCCTGGGTGACGATCGACGAGGGCGATCGCGAGCTCCTCGTCTTGCTCCGCCACATCGCCGCGGCGGTCGATGGCTGTGTGGAGCTCGATCCACACGTGCTCGACGCGTTGGCCGAGCCGAAGGCTTCGCCGTGGACGTCTGCGCTACCACGACTGACGGCTGCGGTCGGGGACGCGGGACCGCTTGTGATCGTCCTCGACGATGCCCATTTTCTGCGCGGGCCCGAGTCAGTAGAAGCGGTCGCGCTGCTCGCGCGGCACCTCACGGACGAATCGGCCCTCGTGCTGGCGGGCCGCGTGACACCGAAACTGCCGATCGCCGCGCAGCGCGCGGCAGGGAACCTGCTCGAGCTCGGGACCGACGAGCTCGCGCTCACGCCGCGGGAAGGACAGCTTCTCCTACGAGCAGCCGGAGTCGACGTTACGTTCGAGTCGGCGTCGATCCTCGTACGTGAATGCGAGGGCTGGGCTGCCGCGCTTCATCTCGCTGCTCTGTCGCTTCGCGAAGACGCGGCGAGAATCCAGCACGCCGACAAGCCCATCAAGGTCGTCGGGCCCGCGCGCAGCCTCGATGCGTACTTCCAGACGGAATACCTCTCGCGGCTCAGCCCGGGCACTCGCGAGTTTCTGCGACGCACTTCCATCCTCGAGGAGATGTCCGGAAGCCTTTGCGACGCAGTACTCGACGCGAAAGGATCGGCCCGCAAGCTCGAGGAGATCGAGCGCGCGAATCTCTTCGTCGTTCCACTCGACGCGCGACGGAGCTCGTACCGGTATCACCGGCTTTTCCGCAGCGTGCTGCAGCGCGAGCTCACCGACGAGGAGCCGAAGGTCGTTCAGCTCCTTCACCGCCGCGCAGCCGACTGGCACGAAGCGCACGGGGACCTCGAGTCGGCACTCGAGCATGCGCACGCGAGCGGAGACGCGCGCCGCGCTGCGCGGATCCTCACGACGATCGCGCTGCCGATGTACCACGCGGGTCGTGCCGCAACGGTCGAGCGTTGGCTCGCGCGCTTCGACGATGCCGCCCTGCTCGTTCGCTATCCAACAGTCGCGCTGCAGGGCAGCTGGGTGCACGCGCTCCGCGGTCGGCTGACGACGGCAGAGCAGTGGCTCGCCCACGCCGAGCACGGATTTAACGGAAAGGCAACAGCAGCGCAGCGCGCATGGTTGACGGTGATCCGGGCCTCGCTCTGCAAAGACGGCGCCGAGCAGATGATCGCGGAGGCCGAAAAAGCTCTCACAAGCTCACGAGACGAGAGCATTCGTCCGGTCGCGCTGCTCGTGATCGGCGCCGGCCACATGCTCCTTGGAGAACACGAACGCGCCGACCCGATCTTCGCGAACGCAGCGGAGGAAGCGGATCGGCTTGGACAGACTGACACTCGAGTTGTCGCACTCGCGGAGCGGTCGCTCATCGCAGCCGCGCGCGACGACGCGTCTGCGGCCGAGCGATTGGCAGAGGAAGCCCAAGAGCTGTTGGAGAAGGGCCGGCTTGATGGCTACGGAACGACTGCGTTAGCGCTGGCGGCATCAGCGCGCGCGGCTCTCCGTAACGGGCATTGGGAGAGTGCCCGGGCCGCCCTCGACACGGTTCGCATCGCTGTGCCGTCGCTCGGCCGCGGATCACTTCCGTGGTATGGACTGCAGACGCGCCTCGAGCTTGCGCGCGCGTATCTCGCGCTCCGCGAGACCCGGACGGTCCGCTCGCTGCTCGCCGAGATCCACCTGCTGCTACGCGAGTGGCCTCAGGGCGGGCTTTTGGCAGACGAAGTCGCGGCTCTCGGACGCGAGGTCGAAGCGCTTCCGGATCCCGAAGGAGCGAGCGCCGGCCTGACTCCCGCCGAGCTACGCCTCCTGCCGTTTCTGAGCACGCATCTCTCGTTCCGCGAGATCGGCGAGCATCTCTACGTGTCGCGAAACACGATCAAGACGCAGGCGATCTCGGTCTACCGCAAGCTCGGCGTGACGAGCCGGAGCGAGGCGATCAGCTGCGCTGCGCGCCTCGGACTCGTCGACGTCCACCCCCACGGTTCCTAGGTGCTTCACCCCACGCGGACGATGCCCGCGGGCCGGCTTCGCTGTGAGATCGAAGGCCTACCCGTGGAACATCACGAAACGACGCTGACGAAGCTCGCTCTCGCCGATGATGCGCTGTACCAGACGCTGCTCTCTCGCGAAAGCTCGAACATCGCGGAGTCGCATCTCGACCGCAAGACCCATTCGCTCGTCCGCCTCGGTGCGTTGATCGCAAGCGACGCGACTGCGCCGGGCTACATGTGGACGATCGACACGGCGCGCCGATACGGCGCAACCGACGACGAGATCGTCGGTTGCCTCATGGCCGCGCTCCCCGCGATCGGCGTCGCAAGCGTGGCAGCGGCCGCGCCCAAGCTCGCGCTCGCGCTCGGCTTCGACGTCGCAGCCGCACTCGAAGAGCGCGGCATGGCAAGTCAAGACTGACGCCGCGCTACGTCGGCGCCGGCTCGCCGACCGGCAGCGTCTCTTCGCCCCCGGTCGACGTCGCCTCGATCGCCGCCAGTGCGCGTGCACGTGCGAGGTCGCGCGTGATGTGCACTGCGGCAGAGAGAAGCGGCGCGGCGAGGATGAGGCCGAGCGTCCCGAAGATGCAGCCGGCGCCGATAGTCGCGACGAGCACGACAAGCGGATTCAGGTCGAGCGCCGCGCCCATCGCGAAGGGCTGCATGATGTTCTGCAGAAGCCCGTTCGCGAGCAGGACGATGACGAGCATGATCAATGCCGTCGTCGGTCCTTTCGCGCCCAGCGCGATCACGACGGCAAAAGCTCCGGCAGCGAACGCACCGATGTACGGGATGTACGCCGTTACGAACGAGATCACCGCGATCGAGCCGGCCAGAGGCACCCCGAGCAACAGGGCGCCGAGGCCGACGACGATGCCGTTGAAGGCGGCGACGAGCGTCACGCCTCGGAAGTAGCCGCGCAGCGAGCGGATGATTCCGCCGGTGATCGTCTTTGCAACCGTCGGCGGAACGCCGAGATGGCGATCCACCCATGCACGCATCAGCGGGCCGTCCTTCAGCAGGAAGAAGAGGCTGAGCGCGGCGAGTGAAAGGCCGAACAGAACCGAGGCGATGCCGCTGATCGCGTCGATCACTCCCGTCGTGAGCGTCGAGAGAACGTTCGGCACCTGCTTCTTGATGGAGTCTTTTGCCCCCGCGGCGGTGGAGGAGTCGACGCCGGCATCCTGCAGCCACTTTTGCGCCTTGTCGGCAGCCTTGCCGCCCTGCTGGGCCAGCTCGTCGGTCTGACCGGTGATGCCGCTGACGACGATGATCGTGATGAGCACGGCGATCGCGACGAGTCCGAGCAGGACGATCGCCGCCGCCGCGGCGCGCGGCATGTGCCGGTCGAGTGCGCGCACGATGGGCGAGGTGACCGTCGCGACGATCGCTGCGACGATCACCGGACCGACGATCGTCGAGGTCGTGCCGAGGAGCAAAGCGAGTCCGGCCAGGAGCGCGAACACGCCGACGATCAACCAGGCGCTGCGCCCGAGGTCGTTCAGCCAGCTCGGCGGCGAGAAGACCGTCGAGAGCTCGTTGAGCTCGGACGCGGCGATCTCGACCTGCAGGTCGCCGTCGGCGCTCGCCGGCGCCGCCGGTTCGTCGTGTCGTCCTAGTCCCGGAATGCGCACGTCAGCCTCGGTTCGTTTCGATCGCTCGTCCGGCCATGCCGTTCGAAATGGAAGCAGCAGCCTCGGCGGTCGAGGGTCTAAAGCGCCGCACGCAAGCGATGGCCGCCGTACACGGCGAGGGCATAGATGATCAAGACGTCGAGCGCGAACATCGCGAGCGCCCAGACGGGATAGACGGGCACGAACATCAGCTGCCCGATCGCGTTCAGGGAGGCAACGCCGATACCGAACCACCGGGCGAACTCGTTGCCGGTCAGAAGCGCGAGGGCAGCGAGGCCCTGCAGGATGCCGAGGATCATCACGATCCAACCCCACGTGTTGAGGTCGCTGAAGACGTAGGTGGAGTCGGGACCGAAGACGTGCGAGGACGAGATCGCGAGGATGCCGTCGACGAAGTTCCAGATGCCTGCGATGCCGAGCAACACCGCCGCAAAGATCACCCAACCGACACCCGTCGGCTCGACGTCGTCGGGGATGGCGCCGTAGTAGGCCCCATGCAGGTCGTAGTCGTGTGCTGCCCTCATCGCTCGGTGCTCCTTTCGCTTCCTACCGACGGTCAGGGCGCGACCGCTTCACATGGAGACGCAATCGAACACGGCCTTGCGCTACATCGCCCGGATGGGATGACCGCGCTGAGCGTCGCAGGCAGGTCACCGCGCGCGGCCGATTCGTTCACCCCAACCGGACGATGCTCGTGGAAGACGTCGTCGCGAGGCTCGCGACGAGACGCGAGACCGACGAAGAGGAGCCGAGCGTGGCGGGCTCGGCCGTGGCGCAGACGTGAACGCCTGACGAACGACGAAAGGAAGCCGAATGTTCAGACGACGACGACCTCTTGTACGCGCTGCCATGGTTGGCGGCGTCGCCTACCACGCAGGTAAGAAAGTCCAGCAGGGGCGCGAGCAGGACGAGATGACGGAGGCGAGGCTCCAGGAGCTCGAGTACCAGCAGCAGGCTGCTGCGGCAGCACCTGCCGCCGCCCCGGCAGGCGGAATGTCTCCCGAGGTGATCGAGCAGCTGAAGCAGCTCGCGCAGCTGAAGGATCAAGGAGTCCTCACTGAGGAGGAGTTCAATCAGCAAAAGCAGAAGCTTCTGGGGCTATGACCCCATCGCCGCGGACGCCGACGCACGCATCGCCCAGGTGCTCGGTCTCGGAGGACGCGGCAACGCGTAGGACGTAGAGAGGCGCCCCCGTGGCGCGCAGCGTCTTGAGCGACGACACCTTGGCGGGGGCCCCGCTCGGCCGCCGCGCCGGCCTTCGGTCGCGCGTCGCGCGGCTTCATGCGACGCACAGCTACCGAACCGTCTTGGCGTTGATCGCCGCGACGTTCATCTTCGCGTCCGTGGCACCCGACGACCCGTGGACGACGGCCGTCTTGCTCGTGCTCCAGTCCGCGATGCTCTTCGCCGCGGTTTGGACTTCGGGCATCGCACGAACGGACTCGCTGCCCCTGATCGCGCTCCTCTCCGCGGCGACGGTCCTGGCGGTCTCGCTTCTTTTCTCGGACCGGCCCGGCTTGCTCGGAGCAGCGGGAATCGTCTCCGGCTGTCTCGCTTTCGGAACGGGCGTCGCGGTCGCTGTCGGCGTGATCGACCAGGACGACGTCAACGTGCAGTCGGTCACGGGCGCGGTCTGCATCTACCTGCTCTTCGGGATCCTCTTCCTCTTTCTCTACAACGCACTTGCGCTGCTCGGCTCCGGCGATTTCTTCGTGCAAGGAACCGACGGGACACGGTCCACACGCATCTACTTCAGCTACGTCACTCTGGCGACGCTCGGGTACGGCGACTACACGCCCGCGGGCGAGGCCGGACGTACCCTCGCAGTCCTGGAAGCCCTCCTCGGACAGCTCTATCTCGTCACCGTGCTCGCGCTGCTCGTCTCGCGAATGCGCGGAGCCGCCCGGCTCTCAGCTCGTAAGACCAGCGATCCCGTTCCGCAGGAGACTCGCAGCGAGCGCGATCAGGATGACGGCGGCGATCGTGCGGACGTGGGCGTTCAGCCAGACGCGGACCGACTCGAGTAGCCGCTTCGTCCACTCGCTCGCGACGAGCAGGAGCACGAGCGCCACGGCAAGCGGCAGCAGCGAGACGACAGAGAAGAACGTCCAGGCCGCGATGTACCCGGCGCGACTCGGGTCGAGCTCGGAGATGTCCTTGAGCGCGATCGGGATGAACCCACCTGGATTCGCCAAGATCGCGCCGGCTCCCACGATCGCGAGCACCGGCGAGTTGACGACCTTCTCAATCTGATTGCTCATCGCCGCCTCACGACTTGGATCACGCGGCCGCCGAAGGCGTCCGACGACCCAGACGAGAAGCCACGCGCCGGCGACGACGTCGAGGATCGCCACCCACGTCTTCGGAGTGGAGGGGTGGTCGGACGCAGCGACATCGCCGAGAACGAACGCTGCGAGGACGCCGATCGCGAGCGTCGCGCCGAGCGCGCCGATGTAGAAGAAGAACCCGCTTCGAAACGGACGGTTGCTGAGGACGAGCGTGAAGACGGAGAACGTCAGCGTCGTCGGCGACAGCATCGCCGCGACCGAGGTGAGCACGAGCTCGAGATCGATCCAGCTCACGCGACGAGCCTGACGCCCAAGTCAGACGGTCTCGGCTTCGCGCTTCGCCTGTTTTCTCGCCTCGCGGGCAGCCTTCTGCTCGGCGGCCTTCTGCTTTGCCTCCGCATACGAGTCGCCGACGAGCGCCTTCCCACCGGTCCAGCCGAAGGCCCAGACGAGCAGGATGATCCCGAGGATGATGTTCCACGCCGTCGTGACGAGCTGTTGCGCGACGGAGTACGCAGTTGCATCCGTCGAGCTCGCGACACCTTTGAGCGAGGCGACGTTGAACGCTTGCGTCACACCCGCGCCGCCCGGCGTCACCGACGTCACGTTCGCGATCGAGTTGCCGCCGCAGATGCGCATGATCGTGTCGAACGTGACCGGGATCGAGTAGGCGGCCAGGAAAACGGCGATGACCCCGAGGCTCGCGACCCAGCCGATGAACGAGGGCAGAAACACGCGACCGAAGTACTTCCGGGGCTCCGAGAGAATGCCGCCGCCTTCCTTCGCGTCCTCCCACCACGAGAGGATGCGCGGCCACACACGTCGCGCGAGCAGAAAGACGATGTATGCACCCCCGAGCAAGAGCACCGCCGTCGCCCACGGATGCGTGTGCACGAACTCGAACTTGATGTCGAACGAGCCGCCGACGCTCAGGAAGAGATACAGCCAGATGAAGGCGCCGATCAGCGTGAAGAAGATCTTCTGGACGGCGTAGCCGCCGAGGATCCCCGCGAACGTCGCCCCGGCGATGATCGACGTGAACATCAAGAGCATCACGAAGGTGCCGATGTTCGCCGGCAGGATGCTGTTCAGCGCGACCGAGGCCGCGTAGCAGGCGATGATGTCGCGGCGGCGGAGCTGGCCCGGGTAGGCGTACGCGAGGATCGAGTACCAGGCAAAGCCGGTGGCGACCGTCTGAAGCGTCTTCAAGACGACGGCCGCGATCAGGTAGCCGACCGAGATCTCGGTGATCGTGTCCCAGACCTCGGAGAACCAGCCTCTGATGTTCCAGCCGAGGAGGTTCGCCGCCGCGCCGATGACGACGACGACGAGCGCGCCGATCAGGATCCGCTTGAGCCGGACCTTCGGTTCCGCCGCAGGCGCCGCCGATTCGGGGGATACGGCTTCGGTGCTCAGACCGCGAAGATCGCCCTGAACCGGGCGCTCGACATCATCCCCATAGGGGGATACGTGGTCGCTAGCGGGCGACGACGAGCGTCAACCCGTCGAGCGACTCGACGCGTACCGTTTCGCCGAGGGCCGCGCCCTCCTCGCACCGTGCTTCCCAGAGCTCGCCGCGGAGTTGCACCATCCCGGTCGGCCGGCAGGCCTCGACCACCTTCGCCGACTCGCCGATCAGCGACTCCGCACCGGTCGTCGGCTTCGTTTTCTTGTCGAGGCGCTTGCTCCATTTCCGCAGCGCGGCTACCTCGACCACCTCGAGAGCGCAACCGGCGACGATGAGCGCCACGCTCCACGCTTCGGAGATCGGCAGGAAGACGGCGAGCAGAATCGCGAGGAGCAAGACCACGTCTCAATCGTCGCCGCCTCCTCTCCCGGCGTGTTCATCCCGGCAGGATGATCGCTGCGCGAGGTCGAACAGAGGAGCGTACGTCCGGTTCCTCCAGAGAAAGGTTGGCGAGAGATGCTCGTCGCAGCCGACTATCCGTTCCTCGACATCATGTGGACGATGTTCCTCTTCTTCGCGTTGCTGAGCTGGATCGCAGTCTTCGTGATGGCGATCATCGACAACTTCCAGCGTCGTGACCACTCGGGTGTCGCCAAGGCAGGCTGGACACTGCTGATGCTCTTCCTGCCGATCCTCGGCGTGCTGATCTACATGATCGCTCGTTCCTCGCAAGCAGACGCGCTCACGGTCTGACCCGCGATCTCACCGGGTCGTTCACCCGCTCGGGATGATGAAGCGCTCGGAACCCACAAGGAGGCTCTAGCCGGCTCACGCACGAATCGCGACTCATTCGGGAGGAACCGAAATGACGAGTACGAGTCTCTCCGCCTTGCGGCGTCCGGGTTGGCTCACCTTCGCCGCCGTCGTGATGCTGGCCGTCGGCTTCCTCCGCGTGATCTCGGCGATCAGCTACTTCGCGGACAGCGCGAGGGTCAACGATCTTTCCCGCGGTCTCTTTGGCGACCACCTGTTCCTCTGGGGCATCTGGGATCTCGCGATCGCGGCACTCGCGCTGTGGGCCGGATACTCGCTGCTCAGCGGTAACACGGCCGGGCGGATCATCGGCTACATCTGGGCGATCATGGTGCTCGTCCAGAGCTTCCTCCTGCTGACGTACGCGCCGTGGTTCGGGTTCGCGGCCATGCTGCTTGCGGTGTTCGTGATCTACGCGCTCTCGTCGACGTCTGACTATCGAGAGGAGCCGTAACGCCACTCTTCGGCGCAGCGGGTCGCGCCGTCATGCGTCCGGGGCGCGCGCTCGTCGGCGCGAAAGGCCTCGATGTCTCGCGCCGCGTCGAGACGCTCGCAGTCGGCGCCGCAGCGACGGAGACAGCGGCACGAACCGTCGACGGCGTCCTCGCCGGGCCGCTGCCGGACGCGCTCGGCCGCGCGCTCAGCGATCACCGCGTCATCGAGCGGATCGTCGACGAAGCACTCGCGCGAATCGACGTCGAGCGAGCATTGACGCAGGCGCTCGAAGACGAACGCATCGAACGGCTGCGGATCGAGCTGACGGAGCGCGTGCTCGCAAGCCCCGAGCTCGAGCAGATCGTCGCGCGTGTCCTCTCGAGCCCGCAGGTGCGAGACGCGCTGACGCAAACGTCGGCGACGTTCGCGCAGGAGACGGTGGCCGGCGTGCGGCGGCGAAGCGCACTTGCGGACGCGGCCGTGGAGCGCATGCCGCAGCGATGGTTCGGTCGGCCTGCGCCGCGCGAGGCTCGAACGGAAGCGCGGGCCGGCGGCGCTTCCTACGCCGGATTCGCAACGCGCGCAGCCGCGTTCACGCTCGACCTGGCCGTCGTTGCGATCACGTTCTTGCTCGGCGCCGCGTTCGCCGCGTTGATCACGTCGCTCGTCGGCCACCTACGACCGGTCTGGCTCGTCGACCTTTTCGCCGGCATCGCGTGGCTCCTCTTGACCGCGTCGTACTTCGTCGGGTTCTGGTCGTCGACCGGACAGACGCTCGGAATGCGCTTGCTCGGTGTCCGCATGGTCGACGCTTCCGGCGCGCCGCCGGGCGCGTTCCGCTCGCTCGTGCGCCTCTTTGCGTTGGCGATCGCGATCATTCCGTGCTTCCTCGGCTTGCTGCCGATGCTCTTCGACGATCGTCGGCGCGGCCTGCAGGACTTCGTCGCGCGCACCGTCGTCGTCTATTCACGCGCCACGGCGGCGGGGCTCGGCGCAGCGCAGGGCCGCGCCGAGCGGAGAGGCCCACCGACCGTTGAGGCCCAGGAACGCCGGGCTTCGCAGCCTCATCCTCCATCAGAGGCGACGCGCTTGTCTTGACGCAACTAGGTCAAACGCTGTCGTCGTCGTCGTTCGGAGCGAGCAAGCCGAGCTCGTGACCGATGAGCACTGCCTGGAGGCGTGAACGCGCGCCGAGTTGCGAGAGGAGCATCCGCACGTGGTTTCGCACCGTCTCGATGGAGACACCCATGTGCTCGGCCATCTGTCGCGTCGTCAGCCCAGCGCCGAGGAGATGGAGGACTTCTTCTTGCCGAGGCGTGAGCTTCGGAGTGTCCTTTCCGTCACCCCGCGCCCTGCGTACTTTCGTCGAGCGGACGACCCCGAAGACGCCGACGATGCGGTGTCCTTCGCGCAGCGGAGCGGAGCTGATCTCGATCTCGTGTTCGGCGCTGCCGCCGCTGTCGAGGACGAGGCGGTGATCGACGAACTCCTCCTTTCCGTGCATCCTGAGCGCGAAGTGATGCCGCGCGTCGTCGACGAGCTCCGGCGCGACGACGTCCGTGAACTTCTTGCCGATTCCGTTCGGGACGAGAGCCTTGCCGACCTCGTTCAGCCAGACGATCGTTCCGTCGCGGTCGAGGATGTACATCGGCACCGTGACCTCCTCCATCGAACCGTGGAGGTCGCCTCCCATCGTCTTGAGCTGCGCGGATAGGTCTGACGGTCTCACGCGATCACCCTGGGACTGTATGACGCATGAGCGCGACCGCTTCGAGCCTCGTGTGGACGCCGAGTGCTCGAAGAAGATGCCGAACGTGATTCCGAACTGTCTCGGTGCTCAGGTGCAGCTCCTGCGCGATCTGGTTCGTCGAAGCACCGCGCTGCAGTAGCCGTAGCACCTCTGTCTGGCGCGGAGTCAGGTGCGGCGGTGGCGGCGGCAGCGACTCGGTTTCGACGCCGACGATCTGGCCGAAGACGCCCACGATGCGGTGACCTTCGACGAGTGGTACCGAGCTGATCTCGACCTGAACACGTTCACCGCTTGACTCGAGGAGCACGACCTCCGCGTCGGTGACCTTCTCGGTCCCGATGATCTTACGCGTGAAGCTCTCGCGCACACGACGTGCTTCCTCGGGTGCGACGACCGACGTCAGCTGCCGCCCTCGGGCGTCCCCGACGAGCTTGATTGCGGCCGGGTTCAGCCACCGGATGATGCCGCTCGCGTCGATCGCGTATGAGGGGACGCTCACCGTCTCGAGCGCGGTGCGAAAATCGCCGGGGACCGCGTGGAGATCGCTCACCGCGCCGGCGCTCCTCGAATCGCAACCGCGGGGCGGCGCGCCGCCCTCGTGCTCAGGAGGTGCGTTGCAGGACGCGGCGTCTCGGCAAGAAGTACGCCCGCCCGTCGAGCTCGAACGGAACTGCACCCATCTCCGTGCCGTCGAGCCATTCCTGCACGGTGCGCAAGAGCTGTGCGAGGTCCCGCCGCTCCGGGCTCAGCAGCACCCGCACGCAGCTGACAACCAGGCCCGGCTCGTGCCAGGCCGGCCGCTCCGCGCCGAGATAGCCGCAGAGGCGCATCGCCGTCTCCGAGCACGGGAGTTCGAAGATCACGAAGTCGTTGAGAGTCGCCTCGAACCTCATAAGTCAACAATGCTCCGCGACGCGGCCTGAAGCTATGACGCGGTCGGGTCAAACTGCGATCCCCTCTGACGCAGATGAGCCAATCGCCACCGTCGGGATGCGCTGCGTATAGAAGAGCGCGACGAGCGAGGCGAGAGCAAGGATTGCGAGCGCAGTTTGGAGGCCGTCGATGCGTGCGGTCTGATAGGCGGCGAGCGCCGCGTCGGTCGTCCGGCGCGAGACGTTGGCATCGTCGAGCGCCGACTCCAGGTCGCTGTCCGAGACGAACGCGACTCCACCGGCGAGCTGAACCTGCGCTTCCGACTTCACGCGCGAAGGAATCGCCGAGCTCTGCTGGATGTTCGCGAGGAACGCGGTGGAGACGGCGGCGATCATCACCGACCCGGCGAGTGCGGTTCCCATCGACGCTCCGAGGTTCGTCATCGTGTTCTGCACGCCGCCGACCTCCGGGCTTTCGTCGTCGGGGACCGCGGAGACCGTCACGGCGCCGAGCTGCGACGCAAGCGCGCCCACGCCCAGGCCGACGAGGAGCATCGGAACGAACACGACTTCGGGCCCGGAGTCCGCGTCGAGGAGCGCGAGCAGCACGACGGTGCCGGCCATGAGAGCGAACACGCCGCAACGAACGACGAGGCGCGGTGACGCCTTCGGAAAGACCTTCGGGATCCCGATCGCCGCGAGAAGCAATGTGAGCGACAGCGGCAAGAGCCGAGCTCCGGTCGCGAGCGCCGAAAGCCCAAGGCACACCGAGAGGTAGAGCGGCACGACGAAGAAGAGCCCGGCCTGGACGAGGTACTGGAAGAAGAACATGATGAGGCCCCCACCGAGCTGCCGGTTCCGGAGCATCCCGGGCCGGATGAGCACTTCCTTGCCTTGGTCGTAACGTCGCGCTTCCCAGCGCGAGAAGACCCAGATGATCGTCAGGCCGGCCAGGATCAGCCAGAGCGTCGGCGAGATGTTCGCCCACGACGGCCCGTCCGGCTTTGGGTGAATCCAGCCCCACTCGCTCGAGCGCAGCACACCGAAGACGAGGAGGCCGAGGCCGGTGGCGGAGAGAACGGTGCCGACGAGGTCGAGCTTCGGACGGTTGACGACCGGCGCGTCGGCGATCCGGCGGGCGGCGAGGAGGATGAAGGCCACGACGACGACCTCGCCGGCAAAGACCCAGCGCCACGAGAAGTACGTCGTGCAGAAGCCGCCGAGAAGCGGACCGACTGCAACTGCGATGGCGCCCGCAGCGGCGACGAGGCCATACGCCGCGGGCCGCCGCACCGGCGGAAAGTTCGAGGCGACGAGTGCGACGATCGCCGGCAGGATCAGGGCGGCGCCGACTCCCTCGAGGAACGACCAGCCGAACAAGAGGACCGGAAGATTCGGTGCGATCGAGGTCGTGAACGATCCGCAGCCGTAGATCACGCAGCCGATCGTGAACGCGCGCTTGCGACCGATGATCGCTCCGACCTTCGCTCCGGTGATCATCAGCGCCGCCATCACGAGCGTGTACGCCGTGATCGCACCCTGGATTCCGGTGACCGTCGTGCCGACGTCCTTTGCAACGGTCGCGATCGACACGTTCATCACCGAGCTGTCGAGCGTCATCAGAAACTGCCCGGCGGCGAGCGTGAACAGCACGAGCGTCGCGCCGCTCGAGCGCTCCGCGGAAGCGACGCTCGCCGTCGCGGCCGATGCTCCAGCGCTAGGCGGCAAGCCGCTTGCGCCTACTTCGTTCGCGCCGGTCGTAGATCCAGCCGATCCCGATCAGGATCGCGCCGAAAAAGAGGAACGCGCCAAAGAAGCCCCACGCGTACCAGACCCGACCGAAGAGGAAGAGAAACAGCATCGCTGCGATCACTGCGCCGACCCCGATCCCGATGATGGTCAGCCAGAGTCGCGCGCCGAGCCCCTGTTCGTCGTCGTCCTCCACGTCGCCTCCTTTCTCGTGTCGTCGTTTGTGTCGCGCACCTATGCCGGCACCGAAGCTCCGGTGCCAAGAAGCCTTGCTTTCTCGGCGGCGAACTCGCTGTCTGTGATCTTGCCGCGGTCGTGCAGGTCGGCGAGCCGGCTCAACGCGGCGACGCCGTCCTCGGCGGTTCCGGCCTGCCACCGCTGGCCCGTCTCGTCCAGCATGGCGCGCTCCTGAGGTGTGGCGCCCGGCTTACGCGCGATCAGGTAGACGAGCGTCCCGAGGAAGGGAAGCACGATCACGGCGACGACCCAGAGCGCCTTCCACACGCCGTTGATGTCGTCTCTCCGGAAGATGTCGATGAGCGCGAACGCCCAGACCATCACGAGCGGCAGGAAGAGGAGCAAGAGGAAGAACGTCTCCCAGAACGTCGTCGCAACCACGCCGGCCTCCTTCAGTCGAGGATCACAAGGATCCTCGCGCTGCCAGGCGTCGACATCGTCACCCTCCCGGGATGAACGCGCGCGAGGACGCCCGGGCTCGATCGCCGGCGCCGGGCCCTCCGCTGCGGGCGGTCGGGACCCGGCGCCTCGGCCGTCGCTCGAGCCGCTTCTAGCTCAGCCCGAAGGCGTGGCGGCAGCCGCGAGCTCTTCCAGCCGCTTCGCTTCTTCTGCCTCGAGCAGACCGACCGCGACGAGGTCGAACGGGCTGATGAAGCCTTCGCCGACGCGGAACCCACCGGCGCGTCCGATCGCGTCGCGCAGCCCGATGGCCCAATGGTGCTCGAGCAGGATCATTGCCGCAGCGGTGTTCGGCGGGATGTCGCCGAGAACGTCCCATTCCTCGCCTTCGCTGAAAACGTCGACGCCGCCCTCTGCCGCAGCCTCGGCGCCCGCGAGCGCGTATTCCTCGGCGCCTTCTTCGCCCGCGGCGCCCAGTCCGATGAGCGCGCCGATCGTGGCGCCGAGCTCGACGGCTTCGTCCTGCGTCAGGTTGCTCATCTTCAGCGTTTCGATTTCTCCGTCTTCGTGCTTGAAGACGGCGAGCGCGTCGATCACGCGCACCATGTCGTTCTCGCGCAGCCGTTGCAGTTCGGCGACGACCTCGCCTTGGAAGTTCGGTTCGACGAATCCGAGTACAAGCAGCTGTACCGGTCCAATCGCCATCGTTCGCTCCTCTCGTCGGACTGCGGCCACGATCGTCGGTCGGCGCGTTGAATTCATCGCCCGAACCGGATGAAGTGGTTGCGCGCTACGTGGTCGCGGCGGCCGTCTCGGGCTCGGCGGACGGGGCGGCATGCGGACTCTGAAGCGCAGCGCGCCAGCCGTTCAGCAGCTCGTGCACCGACGCGGCGCCGACGATCGGCTCGTCGGCCACCGGCAACGTCGGCGGGTGCAGGATGAACGGCCGAGTCTGCGGGCCGCCGAGGCCTCCATGGAACGAGATCAGCTCTTCGAACGCGCAGCCTTCGTCGATCTGCGGGTCGTAGAAGCTGTTGACCATGATGTCCGCGACGTGCGGGAACGAGTCCGTGCGGCGCAAGTGCTGCGCGGCGTTCTCCGAGAAATCCGCAAGCGGGTCTTCACCTTCGATCCGGTCGTCGGAGAGATACCGAACCCCGTCCGCGCCGAGAACGAGCGGTCCGTGCTCGGACGAGCGGACGAGCAGAAAACCGACGTGCGGATGCGCGCGCAGCGTTTCGATCAGGTTCGGGTGGCGCTCCTCGATCTCCTCGAGCGTCAGTCGTCGAGGCTCTTCCAGGAGATAGACGAGCCCGAGGTTGCCGGACGCGAGCACGGCTGCCTCACGCTCCGGCGCCTGCCGGCTCCCCTCGCTGCCGCCGCCCCCGCTCGTTGCCTCTTGCACCGCATGACCCACCATTGCGTCGTTCTCGTCGCCCGCCTCGAGCTTCCCGGCGGTGCCGGTCGCAAGCGAGCGCGTGACGAGCTCGGCGAGGTCGTAGCCGTTTCGTTGGAGGAAGGTCGCGCCCTGAGTCTGACCGTGGTCCGAAAGGACGACGATCTCGTAGGGCCGCGGCGTGTACCGCCGCGCGCGAGCGATCCGCCCGAACTGTTGATCGAGCTTGCGGAGCGCTTCGAGTGTGTCGGCACGCTCGAGCCCCGAATGGTGAGCCACCTCGTCATAGCTCGAGAACGTCGCGTAGACCGCTGGACGTCCTTTCATCATGTCGGAGATGACGCCGTAGACGATCAAGTCGCGCACAACGACGCACATCGCCGCGCGCATGAACGGATACGCGCCGCCGCGGTGGCCGCGCGGGCGCACGTCGCGACGCTTGCTGCGCGCCGCCGCCGTCCACTCGAGGATCACTTCCCAGAAGAACAGGACGAGCGTGCGCATGACGTTGAACCCGTTCGCGAAGAAGACGCGGTACCCGGGGTTCGCGCGCTTCTCCTCGTTGATGCGGCTGACGGTGAGGATCATGTGCTCGGCTTCGCCCGAGAGGAGGTTGCCGCGGCTCGCGCCCCCGTCGCGCAAGAGGCCGGTCCCGGTCGCGCACCGCCGCTCGATCTCTGCGCAATCGTCGGGCTTCGAGCACGTCATCGCGCGACCGGTCTCCTTCTCGATCCACCTGAAGGCCGGGATGTCCTCGTTCGTCCCGAGCAAGATCCCGGCTTGGCTCGCGCCGGTTTGCGACGACAGGTCCGTCTCCCACTCGGTCAGTCGATAGCCGCCGTCGGCGATCCATTTCGCCATCTCGGGCGCGTTTCCGTCGCGCATCGCGCGGCGCAGGACCGGCAGCGCCAGTCCGTCGATCTCGAGGAACACGATCCCCGGCACGCTCGTCGCGATCTGGCCGCCGGTTCGGCGCGCGATCCTCTGCGTGACGCGGAGCATGTACATCTCGTCGTCGTTCGTTCGAAAGATCGGATCGAGCGCCGCCGAGACGGCGGCCGCGACGAACGCCGCCGCGAGCGCCGCCCAGAACGAGCTGACCTCGAACACCGACGGCACGAAGCGGTCGACGAGCAAGAACATGAACGCGTCGAGTACGAGTACGAGCACGAAGCCGAGCACGAGCGTGAACGGCAGCCGCACGGCGGCGAGCACCGGCGGCAGGATCGCGTTCAGGAGCGCGATCAGAGCTGCCGCGAGCAGCGTGCCGCCCTTCCCGTGGATCGAGACACCGGGGACGACGAGCGCGGCGACGAAGAGCGAAGCGGACGAGAGGAGCCACGCCACGAGCAACCGCACGAAGCGGATGCGTGGCCTTTCCGGTACTCGCGCCGCAGTGCTCACCGTGCTCACGATCGCACCTCGACGGTTGCGGAAGCAACAGGAAGCTCGAGCGTGCCACCCACGGGCAGCACGCGAACCGACACATCCGGGGCAGCTGCGCCCGCGAGCTCCGTAAACGTCTCGGCCGGTTCGCGCAGAGACGGCTCCGCGCGTTCGAGGCCGAATCTTCGGTACGTGCCCCAGTGGATCGGAACCGCAACCTTCGGACGAAGCAGCGCGAGCGCCGCGGCGGCGCGTTCCGGATTGAGATGTCCGGCCGGGACGCGCGGGCCCCAGCCGGAGATCGGGACGAGCGCCACGTCGAGGTTCGGCGAGAGGTCGCGCATCCCGTCGAAGAGATCCGTGTCTCCGGCGAAGTAGACGCGCGCGGAGCCGCTGAGGACGTAGCCGACTGCGGTCGCGACACCGCTCAACGGATAGCGCTTCACGTGGTGATCGGCGTACGTCGCCGTCACTGCGACCCGACCGACCGAGATTTCGTCGCCGACGGCGACCTCGGTCACTCTCGAGAAGCCGCGGCGCGCGAGCATGCCGCGCGTTCCGAGCGGCACGACGATCGGAATCGTCCGACCGAGACGCCTGAGCGAGAGGAGGTCGAGGTGGTCGTGATGCGCGTGCGAGACAAGGACCGTGTCGACTTGCCGAGCCGTCGCGAGGTCGATGCGCTCCGCGACGCGCCGAAGGTGCGCAAGCCGACCGCGCAGGATCGGATCCGTGAGCAGCCTGACGCCGTCCAACTCCACGAGGACTGTGCTGTGTCCGAACCACGTGATCCGGAGCACGCGTTCATCGGCTGTCGCCTTGTCCACGGCTCCGTTCGATCGAAGCTCAAGGCGAACGGCGGATCGTCATCCAGTTCGAACGAACGTTGGGGCGATCAGCTCGCCGGCGTCGCGGCGGGACCGGCCCCGTCGGTTGCCCAGCAGCCGGGAACGACGGCGTGCACGGTCGTTCCGCTTCCGGGCCGCGACCTGATCTCGAGCTCGCCGAACGAACCGAGCCGGTCGTGCATGCCGACGAGGCCGATCCCGTCTGAATGCTCGTCGAGGTCGAAGCCGCAACCGTCGTCGGCGATCGTCGCCTCGAGATCGTCGCCGCGTCGCTCGAGCGTTACCGTGACGCGCACGCCCTGTCCGCCGTGCTTCGTTGCGTTCTGGATCGCTTCGCGGGCGCAGTAGTAGACAGCTTCTTCGATCGCCGGCGCGCACCGACCGATCCCGACGTCGACGATCTTCACCGGGATCGCAGCGCCGATCGCAACCGAACGAAGGGCGTCGGGCAGTCCGCGCTCGCGCAGAAGCGCCGGATAGAGCCCGTGGGCGAGCGTGCGAAGCTCCTCGACGGCGGCCGCGGCATCGAGCGCGATGTCGGCCAGCTCGTGCGCGAGCACCGGATCGTCGACCCGGTGCTCGAGTGCGTCGACCTTGATCTGGATCGCGAAAAGCCGCTGCTGCGCACCGTCGTGGAGGTCGCGCTCGAGCCGCACTCGCTCTTCTTGTTGCGAGGCTGCGACGCGCGCCCGCGAGGCTCGCAGCTCTTCGATCAGCTGCGTGTGCTCGAGCAGCAGCAGCGACGTCGCCGCGAGACCGCGTGCAACACCCGACGCCTCGTCGAGCAACGAGTCGTGGACGAGTGCCGCAAACGGACGGCCGTCCCGCTCCACATACGTGACTCCGATTTCCGGGCCGGGCGCCGGCACCTCGAACGTCTCACCGTGGACGTCGACGTAGCTGCCCCGCCGAGCGTCCCAGAGCCCGAGCAGCAAGGTCGGATCGCCGAGCGCCTCGCGCAGATTCAGCTCGATGTGTGCCGCGGAGACCGGATCGTCCGCGACCTCCGTCGCAAGGCGGCCGAGGCTCGTCGCCGCAAAAACGCGCCCGCGTACCTGGCCGACGAACATCACCGCGGGAATCGCCAGCGTGACTGCGGCGGCCAAGATCCGGAAGCCGGCTCCCGTCTCGACGCCGAGCTCGCTCAGAACCGTGAACACCGAGTAATAGACGGCGAGAACGGCCCCGCAGAGAAGCAGCGGGACAACCAGGCGTCTGCGAAGCCGCGATGGCGATCGCATCTTCATGGTGAGGACGACGCCGACTGCGAGCAGGGCGGCTGCCGTCCACATCGCGACCGCGATCTCAAGCGTCCGGGAGACTGCGTGCGAGGTCGTTACGACTTGAAAGGCGTTGTCGGGGCAGTGAGCGCTGCAGTCCGTCAACGCGCCGGCGACCGGCAGCAGGTGGATGAACGGGATCGCTACGAGCCAGAGCGCGGCCGAGCCGATGCAGAGTGCGGCGATCAGCCTGCGCTCGGGTCTCGAGCCGAGCGCATCGTGCGGGTAGGCAAGGAGCACGTACGCGAGCGCGACCACGTAGACAGCGAACGCGAGCCGGCCGATCGTGTGCGCGAGATCGTCGTCGGACGCGTTGAGGGCGGCGACCGCGTAGATGAGACCCGTTCCCGCGAGATAGAGGCCGAAGCGGCCGTCAGGTCGGCGCCAGATGAGGTAGGCGCCGACGAAGACGTTCAGGGCGACAGCGACGCCCCGGACGTACGAGAGGGCATCGGGACTGAGATCGGACCGGTCACCGAGGCGAAGCGCAGTCGCCGTCGCGGCGAATCCGCCCAGCAGGCAAAGCCCGCTGAGCAGGAACACGGACTTCGCTGGGTTTTCCGCCTTCAGGGCAGGAGCCGCGATCGAGGCCACCAATCAGCCCTCGCAATCGGGGGGTAGCACGAGCAACCGTACCGCGAGGCGCGTGCGTCGCAGTCTGGCCGTCCGTCCAGTGCTTTGCGCTCGCCCTTTCTGGAGGATTCGAGGAGATGCTGCGGGCGAGTTCACCACTTCTTCACCCTGGGGGGATGATCCAGCCGCCGGTCGGCTGCGCGAGACTCATGACGTGAGCCGCGAGGCCCGCCTTCGCGACCCGGCCAGGATCCCGGTTCGCCACTTCCTCAACCGCGAGCTGTCGTGGATCGAGTTCGACCTCCGGGTGCTCGGCCTCGCCGCCGACCCGTCGCTCCCGCTCCTCGATCGAGTCCGGTTCTGCTCCATCGCCTCCTCGAACCTGGACGAGTTCTTTGCGGTACGGATGGCCGAGCTCAACGACCTCGCAGCGAGCGGCGTCACGCGGAGAGCGCCCGACGGCCGTACGCCGATGCAGACGCTCGGCGATGCGCGCCGAGCGATCGTTCACTTCCAAGAAACCCAGGACGCGCTCTGGCTCGACGAGCTCCGGCCTGCGCTCGTCGACGAAGGAGTCCGCGTGCAAACCGCGGCGGAGTGCCGTCCCCGCGAGCTGCGCGCCCTGACCAAGCGATTCGAGCGCGAGGTGCTGCCGCTTCTGACGCCGATCGCCCCGGACCCGGACGTCCTCTTCCCGCACGTGCAGTCGCTTGCGCTGAACGTCGCGGTCCGCGTCGGCGGCGGAGCCGAGACGCGGTTTGTCTACATCAGCGTCCCGCAGGACGTACCGCGCTTCCTCGACGTCGGGCGCGGCGGCCTCGTTTCGATCGAGGAGGCGATCGTCTTCTTCCTGCCGACGCTCGTCGGAGCGAGCGAGGTTCTGGCCCACGGCGTCTTCCGGGTGACGCGCGATGCCGACTTGTCCGTCGCGAGCGACGCCGACGACCTGCTGGAGGCGTTGGAGATCGGATTGCGGCAACGGCGCTTCGGCGACGTCGTGCGGCTCGAGGTCACCGCGGCGACGCCGCCGGAGATCCGCGAGGTCCTGCGAGACGAGCTCGCGATCGAGCCGGACCTCGTGTACGAGTCGGCGGCACCGCTCGGCCTCGCCGACCTCGCCGAGCTCGCCGAGCTCGATCGACCCGAGCTCAAGCGCAAGCCGTGGCGGCCCGTGACTGCGCGGCCGTTCACGACGGGCGACAGCACCGCGCTCCTCGGCCAGATCCGAAGGCACGACTTGCTCGCGCATCACCCG
Organism: Actinomycetota bacterium; assembly: GCA_046734795.1. Classification (GTDB taxonomy): domain Bacteria; phylum Actinomycetota; class Thermoleophilia; order Gaiellales; family Gaiellaceae; genus JBKPRX01. The sequence continues at coordinate 524 of JBKPRX010000011.1, read as the reverse complement.
TACGACGCGTACGACACGAGCGTCGAGCGGTTCGTCGCCGCATCGCACGACTCGAAGGTGGCGACCCTGAAAGCAACCGTCTATCGCACGGGCAATCCCTCGAGCACAGTCTCGTCGCTCGTGGACGCCGCCGAGCAAGGAAAGCATGCGGTCTGTCTCGTGGAGCTGCGTGCGCGGTTCGACGAACGGCGGAACATCGAATGGTCGCGCGCCCTCGAGCGCGCCGGCGTGCACGTCGTCTACGGCGGACCCGAGCTCAAGGTGCACGCGAAGCTCTGTCTCCTCGTGCGACGCGAGCGCGACGGCCTGACGCGCTACGTGCACATCGGCAGCGGTAACTACCACGCGTCCAATGCGTCCGCCTACGAAGACGTGAGCTTCTTCACGGCGGACGAGGACATCGCGGCTGACGTCGCCGACGTGTTCAACGCGGTCACCGGACACACGCCGCCGACGGTCTTCCGGAAGCTCCTTGTCGGACCGTGGTTCCTGCGTGACGGACTGCTCCACGAGATCGAGCGCGT
>JBKPRX010000010.1:0-5318 GCA_046734795.1 Actinomycetota bacterium | reverse complement strand
TGCACGTCGCGGAGGTCGAGGCGGTCCGGCTGCGAGTTGATCTCGAGGAACGTCCCCGTCTTGACAGCGTGCTCGAAGATGCGATCGACGTCGAGATCCATCGGCCCGCGACGAGTGATCTTGCGGCCGGTGAGGTGGCCGATGCAGTCCACGTACGGATTGTCCATCGCCGCAAGTACGCGCTCGGTCGGACTCGTATCACGGCCCTGGTGGATCGAGGCAACGACCCAGTCGAGCTGCGCGAGCAGATTCTCGTCGACGTCGACCTCGCCGTTCGAGCGGATGTTCGCTTCGATGCCGCGGACGATCTGCAGCGGCTTGACCCGCTCTTCGAGCGCCGCGATCTCCTCGAGCTGCGCGTCGAGCCGTCCCTCGCGCAGGTAGTGCGAGTGATCCGTGATCGCGTAATAGGCGTAGCCGCGCTCAGCCGCCGCCAGGACCATCTCCTCGAGCGTGTTCTTGCCGTCTGCAGACCAGGTTGTGTGCGTGTGCAGGTCGCCCTTCAAGTCGCCGAGCTCGATCAGCGCCGGTAGCTCGCCGCGACGCGCGACGTCGAGCTCGCCCGCGTTCTCGCGCAGCTCGGGCGGGATGAACTGGTAGCCGAGGAACTCGTAGAGCTCCGGCTCGCTCGCCGCGTGGAAGACATCGCCGGTCTCGACAGTGGCGACGCCGTACTCCGAAATCGACAGGCCGCGTCGAACGGCATCTTCGCGCAGTGCGACGTTGTGATCCTTCGAGCCGGTGAAGTGCTGGAGGAGGTTCCCGTACGACTCCGGTGGGACGACGCGCAAGTCGAACCGCAACCCTTCGTTCGAGACGACCGTCGCCTTCGTGTCTCCGCGGGCGGCAACTTCGGCAACCCAAGGGAGCTCGACGAACGCACTCGTAAGGGCGGCCGGCTCCGTGGCCGTCGCGATGATGTCGAGATCGCGGAACGTCTCCTTTCGACGACGAACCGAGCCGGCTTCCGACACCTCGACCGACGCCGGATGATCCCGCAGCACGGAGACGACCGCGAGCACCGCGGGCAGGCCTTCGCCGAGCAACCGTCGGCCGGCATCGGGATTCTCGGCCTGGAAGCTCAGCGCCTTCAGGATCTTCTCCTCGCTCTTCGCACCGAGACCCGCGAGCGTGCGCAAGCGCTCGGACTCTGCCGCGACCTTCAGCTCGTCGAGCGTCGTGACGCCGAGTTCCTGCCAGATCCGTGCCGCCGTCTTCGGGCCGAGCCCGGGTAGGCGCATGAAGAGCACGACCTCCGGCGGAATCCGCTCTTTGCGGACGGAAAGCGCCTCGATCTCGCCCGAATCGACGATCTGGACGATCTTCTCCTCGATCGTCTTGCCGATCCCTTGCAGTTCCTTGGCTCGACCGTCGAGAGCGAGTTGTGCGATCGATCCGGAGGTTTCGCGCATGCGTGTCGCGGCACGACGGTAGGCAAGGACGCGGAAGCTCGCCTCGCCCTCGAGCTCGAGGAGATCGGCGAGGAGGTCGAACTGGTCGGCGACGTCCGCGTTCCTAGGCAACGTGCTCGCCATGAAGCGATTGTAAATTTCCCCAACCGTCCTGCTGCCGTGTCGTCTTGAACACCATGCCCAGATCCGCATCCAGACTCGTCACCGCACTCGCTCTCGCCGCCGTCGCGACCTGCGCGGCAGTGAGCAGCGCCGTCGCCGCGGATCCGCCCGCGCTTCCCTCGCGGACGCAGGTCGCAGGCGACCGCGCGAAGTTCGCCACGCTCGCCGAGCAAGGCATCGCGCAGACGAGACAGCTCTGGTGGAACGCGGAGAAGGGCTGGTACAACGACCGGCTCGACGACGACGATCGGCTGCCGCTCGCGACGTTGTGGAGCGCGTATCCGCTCTTCGAGGCCTACAACGGCGTCGCGATCGCGCATCCGACGAAGGCGAACAAGGCAGCGGTGAACGCGTTCGCCGCGTGGTCGGAGAAGTACTGGAATCCGAACATCGGCAGGACCGGCGCCTACGTCTACTACCCCACCGTCAAGGATCCGGGCTGGAACGCGTATCTCGACGACAACGGCTGGTGGGGGCTCGCGTACCTCGATGCCTACCGAGCGACCGGCAACAAGCGTTGGGTCGCCGATGCCCGACGCGCGCTCGTCTTCATGGACGCCTACGGGTGGGACACGGCGAAGGGTGGCATGTGGTGGGACGTCGATCGGCACAAGAAGACGTCCGAAGGCCTCGCCGCGGCGACGCTGATCGCGGCCAAGCTGTACCGCATCGAGCACAAGGCGACCTACCTCGGGCTCGCGAAGAAATACCTCGCGTGGGCGAACGCCAAGACGCGAAATCCGCGTCAGCACAATCTCTACGGCCGTAGCGACACCGACCGGACGGTCATGAACTACGTCGAGAGCATGTTCGTCGCCGCGCACGTCGAGCTCTGCCGCGGCACCGGCGTCAAGTCGTACTGCACGCAAGCGAAGCGAATCGCCAACGCTACGCTCGCCGAGTTCCCGATCGACGCCGACTGGGCGCCGGAGACCGACTCGATCTATCTCCGCTGGATGCTCGACCTCTACGAGTACGACAAGAATCCGCGCTGGTACGCGCTCGTCTATCGCAACGCGCAGCGGGCGGCCCAGAACGCGAAGGACAGCCAGGGACTGTGGTCACTGCGCTGGGACGGGGACTGGACGAAGCCGGGCATGCTGCGGACGCAAGCCGGGACGCTCGCGCTCTTTGCGTGGACGTCAGCGGTGAAGCCGCCCGCCGGCGTTCGTTAGGAAATTCGAAAGGCTCGCCGGTCGGTGTTGCCGCGCGAGTAGATTCCACCTCGATGCTGGGCCGCCGCGCAGGCCGGATGGCCGCAGTCGCCGAGACCGTCGGGATCGCGATCTTCGTCGCGGCCGTCGTCGTGGGCGTGGCCTACGGCGCGCAGCGGGTCGTACTGCGCTCGCCCGCCCACGGCGAGCTCCTCGCCGCCAAGATCGAGGGCGCGTTGATCCGCTACCGGTACATGAAGAGCGTCGTCCACGTGGCCGGAGAGCCGGCGCGGACGGCCGAGTGTCTCGAGGGCTGGGAGCCGGGCCGCAACGGCCGCCCGTCGGGTCGCGGCGCGCGGATTCTCTTCTCGGACGGCGAGCGGTTGATCCTCGGTGCGCGACGCGTGATGCGGATCGCTCCGGGCAAGCACCCTTCGCGGCTGCCGCCGACGACTGAGGTCAAGCTCGCCGGCTGCGCACGGTCACTGACGAACCACATCTACACGCGACTCGTAACGCAGCGCAAGCCGATGCAGGCGAAGCCCGCCACCTTCGCCGGCCATCCGGCATTCGCGCTACACGTCAAGACGCGACGCGACCGGTTCGTGCTCTACGTCGACGCAAAGACACTCGCTCCACGGGGCCTCTCGGCCGCGGCCCGGCACGCAGCGGGTTGGAGCACGATCACCACCGCTCGGCTGACGCCGCAAATCCAACGCGACTTCCGCGCCAGGTTCGATGGCTGAGCAAGCAGTCGAGCCGCTGACCGTTCGCGTCGGTCTGCGCGAGCTGACGGTCGGCCGTGACTGGCAGATCGCAGGCTGGTGGATCGGCTCGCGCGTGATCGTCTTCGTCTGCGCGGCGATCCTCCACTGGTTCCGCTGGCCGGCCGGCTACTTCAAGCCGGAGTTCAAGTCGGTGCTCGCGGTGCTGAGCGCGTGGGACGGGCGCTGGTACGACCAGGTGGCACGCAACGGCTATCTGCTCATCCCGGGCCACCAGAGCGACCCCGCGTTCTTTCCGTTCTTTCCGTTGCTGCTCCGAGTGGGGCACACGCTCGGCCTCTCCTACGCGGTCTCGGGAATCCTCATCTCGAACTTCGTGCTCCTCGGCGGGTTACTCGTCTTCTACCGACTCGGCCGTGCGTTCCTGCCCGAGCCCGACGCCTATCGGGCGAGCGTGTTCGCAGCGATCGCGCCGATGGGCTTCGCGTTCTCGATGGTCTATCCGGAGAGCCTCGTCTTTGCTGCGATGGCGCTCGCCGGACTCGCGGCGATCCGCGGTCGCTGGATCCTCTGCGGGTCGTGCGCGGTCGTCGCGACTCTTGCACGCCCCCAGGGCGCGCTTCTCGTTCTGCCGATCGCAGCCGCTGTCTGGAGCGCCTGGCCGCGGCTTACGCCACGCGCGCGCGGCTTTGCGGCCGGGGCGGTCGCGGCTCCGATCGCGGCGCTCGCTGCGTTTCAGCTCTACCTCGCGGACGTCGTCGGCGACCCGCATGCGTGGTCGAAGGCGCAACAAGCGTGGGGCCGCTCGTTCGAGTGGGACGGCCTCGTCCGAGCTTTCGGCCAGCTGCCCGCGCGGAACGGAAGCGACCATTGGATCCTTCGGGATGCGCTCTTCTGCCTCGCGTATGTGCTGATCCTCGTGGTCGCCTACCGCGCCGGGATTCCGAAGGGGTGGATCGCCGCGAGCGCGCTGATGGTCTTGCTGCCGGTAGAGACGGGATCGTTCATCTCCGTCGCGCGGTTCGGCCTGCTCGCGCTTGCGGTGTTCTGGGGTCTCGGCGTGCTCGCGCGCAAACCTGCATTCGACTGGACGTTGCGCGGCGTCTGCATAGCGCTGCTGATCGTCCTCACGCTCACGATGCCGTTGATCTTCCCGTGACGTGACGCGCGCGATCGTCTGTCTTCCGACTTACAACGAGCGCGAGAACCTCGAGCCGATGCTGAAGGCGCTCGCCCCGCACGGCGTGCGCGTGCTCGTGATCGACGACAACTCGCCGGACGGAACCGGCGAGCTCGCCGAGCGGCTCGCCGCGGAGCTCGAGTTCGTCGACGTGCTTCACCGAGAGCGAAAAGAAGGCCTCGGACCGGCGTACGTCGCAGGGTTCCGTCGCGCACTCGCAGACGGCGCCGAGCTCGTTCTCGAGCTGGACTGCGACTTCTCTCACGACCCGGCCGACGTTCCGCGTCTCATCGCGGCCATCGACGATGGCGCCGACGTGGCGCTCGGTTCGCGTTACGTCACCGGCGGCGAGATCGCGAATTGGGGAGCGACCCGCCGCTTCGTCTCGTGGGGCGGCTCGCTCTACGCGCGTTCGCTCCTCGGGATCGGCATCCGCGACCTCACCGGCGGTTTCAAGTGCTACCGACGCGAGGTGCTCGAGCGGATCGACCTCGACGCAATCCACAGCAAGGGCTATGCGTTTCAGATCGAGACGACCTATCGCGCGTTGCGCGCGGGTTTTCGCGTCGTCGAGATTCCGATCCGCTTCGTCGACCGGACCGAAGGCCACTCGAAGATGAGCCGTTCGATCGTGCTCGAGGCGATCTGGAAGGTTCCGCTCCTCCGAGCGGCCGCGCTCAGCGGC
>JBKPRX010000009.1:0-9591 GCA_046734795.1 Actinomycetota bacterium | reverse complement strand
GGTTGGATGCCGCGTTGCATGCCCGCCCCCCGTTTCGACACCTTGATTTGTCAGGATCGGCAGGCCCTCGAAGACCTGCATCGCGTCCGCGGACACGAGCTCGGCGTCGATGCGGTCGGCCAGAGCCTCGGCAACGGCGGTCTTGCCGCTCGCCGTGGGGCCGAAGATCGCGATCACGAGTCCGCTCATCCCGTGACCATTCTCGCCTCGTCCGGGTTTTTCCTCAGATGAAGCTTCTTCGCCAGTTCGTGCGCAGTACCGCGCTCGACCACGGCCGGCCGGCACTCCTCGCGTTCGTCGCCGGCGCTGTGGCGCTGTCGCTCGGCGCGATCGTCGGCGTGGCGATCACCGTCGGGTACGACGCGCTCTGGGATCGGATCCAGGCAGTCGACGGATGGTGGCTCCTCATCGCGCTCGCGGGCGAGGCAGTCGCCTACATCGGTTACATCGTCGCGTACCGCGAAGTTGCCCGGGTTGAGCGCGGACCGGAGATACCGGCCGGCGATGCGGCGGCGCTCGTCTCGACCGGATTCGGCGCGTTCGTCGCCCAAGGCGGCTTCACGGTCGATCTGCATGCCTTCCGGCACTACTGCGACACGGATCGCGAGGCCCGCGTTCGCGTTCTCGGTCTCGGCGCGCTCGAGTACGCGCTGCTCGCGCCGGCCGCATGCATCGCGTCGATCCTCCTCCTCGCCGAAGGCGTTCACCGACCAAACGCCGCGGTCACGTTGCCCTGGGCGATCACGGTTCCGATCGGCTTTGCGGCCGCGTTGTTGGCGGTCGACCGGCGGAGTCATTTCCACGGTCGCGGCGGCTGGCGCGAGTGGGTTGCGCAGGCGCTCGACTCGATCCACGTGCTCAAGCAGCTCTTCGTTGGCGCGCGGCATCTCGTCGGGCCGCTCGGCGCTGCCGTCTACTGGTTCGGCGACATCTTCTGCCTGTGGGCATGCCTTCGAGCATTCGAGGGCGGGACCCCCGGCATTGCACAGCTCGTCGTGGGCTACGCGACCGGCTATGCCCTCACGCGGCGCACGCTGCCCTTTGCCGGTGCCGGCGCGGTCGAGGCGCTCCTGCCTTTCGCGCTGCTCTGGACGGGCTTTCCGCTCGCTGCAGCGCTTCTCGGCGTCTTCGCGTACCGGGTCTTCAACCTGTGGCTGCCCGTGGTGCCGGCGGCGTTCGGGCTCCGTCGACTGCGACGCGCCTAGAACTACGCTGCGACCGCGGCGAGCTGCTCGCCGCGAAGCGTCGTCGACGTCGCGTCCTCGATGCGAACCGAGACAAGGTCGCCGGCTTCAGCCGTCCCGACGAAGTTGACGGTCGTGTTCCTTCGAGTGCGTCCGCGCAAAAGGCCTTCTCCGTTTCGGCTCGGCCCTTCGACGAGGACCTCCTCGGTCCCATCGATGCGGCGTACGTTGCGTTCGTGCGCGATTCGTTGCACGACCTCCACGAGCCGCTCGATTCGCTCGCGCTTCACAGTCTCGTCGATCTGATCGGGCAGCGCGGCGGCCTCCGTTCCCGCACGCGGCGAGTAGACGAAGGTGAACGCCCCGTCGAAGCCGACTTCCTCCGCGGTCTCGATCGTCTCCCGGAAGTCGCGTTCTGTCTCGCCGGGGAAGCCGACGATGATGTCCGTGGTGAGCGCCAGGTCCGGGATCGCTGCGCGCAACCTCGCCGCGAGCTCCACGAACCGTTCGCGCGAATACGTGCGGCGCATCGCCTTCAGGATGCGCGTCGAACCCGACTGAAGTGGCAGGTGTGCGTGCTCGCAAACGGAACTGCATTCGCGCATCGCTTCGATCACCGACGGGCGGAAGTCCTTCGGATGCGGACTCGTGAACCGAATTCGCTCGATGCCCGCGACCGTGTCGCAGGCGTGCAAGAGCTCACCGAAGTCGGTGCGCAGCTCGGGCGCTAGATCTCGGCCCCACGAGTTCACGTTCTGCCCAAGCAGCGTGATCTCCTTGACGCCGTCTGCGGCGAGCCGCTCGACCTCGGCGACGATCTCGCCGGGACGTCGACTGAGCTCGCGACCCCGAACCGCGGGGACGATGCAGTAGCTGCATTTCGAGTTGCAACCCATGGAGATCTGTACCCACGCTTGGAACACGCGGGCGCGCCGTTCGGGCAGCACAGCCGCAAAGCGCCGTTCGACACCCGTGCCGAACCGCCCGCGATCGACGCCGAAGCCCCCGGCGCCGAGCCACTCGCCGAGATGGGAGATCGTCCCCGGTCCGAATGCGACATCGACGTCTGGATAGAGCGCAAACAGCCGCTCGCGCTGCGCCTCCGCGTAGCAGCCGCCGACCGCGATCACCGTCTCGGGCCGTTCCCGCTTGCGAGCGGCCGCTTGGGCGACGTGCGCCGCGAAGCGCTGATCTGGCTTCTCACGGATCGTGCACGTGTTGAACACGACGACGTCAGCGTCTTCCTGCGACCCGGCCTCCCCCAGTCCGAGCTCCTCGAGCATGCCCTTGATCCGCTCGGAGTCGTGAGCGTTCATCTGACAGCCGAACGTGGTGACGTAGTACCGCTTCACTTCGCCCCTGGAGGGTACCGGGGTCCTATGTCACAGATCGCCTTCCCGCCCGTCTCCTGTGTAGGAAGACCTCGGCAGACATCAGGAGGTGCGAGATGAAGATCTTCCTCGCAGGCGGATCCGGCGTCATCGGTCGGCACTTGATCCCGGAGCTCGTGCGACACGGGCACCAAGTCGTCGCAACGACAACCTCGCCCGCAAAGGCATCGGCCCTGGAAGTTGCAGGCGCGGAGCCGCTCGTCCTCGACCTTCTCGGCGACGCTGTCTCGAAAGCTGTGGACCGTGTGCATCCGGATGTGGTCGTGCACCAGGCCTCTTCGCTTTCTGGGTCGCCGTCGTGGCGCAGGTTCGACGCGTCGTTCGCACAGACGAATCGCCTCCGGACGAGAGGGCTCGACAACCTTCTCACCGCAGCGGTGGCAGCCGGCAGCACGCGCTTTGTCGCGCAAAGCTTCAGCGGCTGGCCGAACGAGCGACGCGGCGGCCCGGTGAAGAGCGAAGCCGACGCGCTCGACGCGGATCCGCCGAAGGCGGCTCGGGAGACGCTTCGCGCGATTCGCACGCTCGAGGAGGCCGTCACGACTTGCGATGCACTCGACGGCGTCGTCCTTCGCTACGGCGGCCTCTACGGTCCGGGAACGAGCCTCGCAGCCGACGGCGAGGTAGTCGACCTCGTGAAGCGACGCAAGGTCCCGCTCGTCGGCCGAGGAAGCGGAGTCTGGTCGTTCGTCCACGTCGCGGACGCAGCACGCGCCACGGCCCTCGCAATCGAAGGGCGCGGCACGGGCATCTACAACATCGTGGACGACGAGCCGGCGCCCGTCAGTGAGTGGCTGCCCTATCTCGCACGGGCGTTGGCGGCGCCACCGCCGCGACGAATTCCCGCCTGGCTCGCGCGACCGCTCATCGGCGAGTTCGGCGTCGCGATGATGACCGAGATCCGCGGCTCGTCCAATGCGAAGGCCAAGTCGGAGCTTCGCTGGGACCTCGAATTTCCGACGTGGCGCGACGGTTTCGCACACGGGCTCGGCCCGACTCAGCTCCAGAGGGAGCCGGCCGCGGCGTGACGCAGAACGAGGCGGACCTCTATAGCGAGCTGCGACCGTACGTGTTCTCGATCGCGTACCGGATGCTTGGAAGCGCGAGCGAGGCGGAGGATGTCGTGCAGGAAACGTTCCTCCGTTTCCACACGGCGCTGGACGAACACGAGATCCATGCGCCGAAGTCGTACCTGGCGACCATCGTCACGCGACTCAGCATCGACCGCTTGCGCACCGCGCGGGCGAAGCGTGAGGAGTACGTCGGCACCTGGCTGCCCGAACCGCTCATGGTCGACGAAGATCTCGAGGCAGTCGCCGCGACGGAAAACGACACCGCCGATTCGCTGTCGCTCGCGTTTCTCGTCCTGCTCGAGAGCCTGACTCCAGTCGAGCGCGCGGTGTTCCTTCTGCGGCAGGTCTTCGACTTCGACTACGACGAGATCGCGCGGATCGTCGGTAAACGCGAGGACAACGTCCGCCAGATCGCTGCCCGCGCACGACGTCACGTCGAGGAGCGTCGTCCGCGCTTCGAGTCGTCACAGGCAAAGCGAGACGAGCTGGCCGAGCGCTTCTTCGCCGCCGCCAGTGCGAAGGACGCCGACACGCTTGCGAGGTTGCTCGCCCCCGAGGTCGTCTTCTTCGGCGACGGAGGTGGCAACGTGCGTGGCGCAATCCCGCGCCCCGTGTTCGGTCGCGAGCGAGTTGCGCGACTGCTCCTTGGGTTCGCGCAGATCGGCGACGAGCTTGAGCTGACGATGGAGTCGGCGCACGTCAACGGGCAGCCCGGCGCGGTGTTCTTCGGTGCCGACGGACGGCCCTATTCGATCGTCGCCCTCGACATCGCAGACGAGCTCGTCACGGCCGTCCGTTCCGTCGTCAACCCGGACAAGCTCGCGCGGGTACGGCGCTTGGCGCGATTCAGGTGAGCAGCGTCGCGGGCCGATCCAGATCCGCAACGCTCGGCGCCTGCCGGATACCCGGACTGAAGGTGGCCCCGAGCGCGAGGACGCCGCCGAGGGCGGCGAAGACGGCGACGGTCGCGCGCTCGGAGGTCGCACTCAGCAGCGCGCCTGCGAGAAGCGGCCCCAATGGAGCAAGCGCGAGCGCAATGTTCCCTCTCACGCTCTCGACGCGGCCGAGCAAACGTTCAGGCGTCAGCGCGATGCTGTAGCCGACGACCACCGAGTTCGTGACCGGGATCGCGACGCCGACGGCCGCCAACGCTCCGGCGAGAACGTAGACGCTCGGGTACAGCACGAAGAAGGCCGGCGCCGTCCACATCCATGCTTCGAGCACGAGGATCGCGCGCACCGGCAGTGAGCGGCGGAGAAACGGAGACAGCAGCGCACCGACAAGCAGCGCTCCGCCGAAAGATGCCACGAGCACACCCACCGCCCCGCTCGAAAGGCCCTGGTCCTTCGCGACGACGACGAGCACGAGAAAGAGCGCCGGCCCGATGAAGTCGCCGATCGTGAAGAAGAACGCGCACGCCCGTAGGAACGGCTGCCGCCAGAGAAACGAGAAACCCTCCGCGATCTCGACCCGCACTCGCTGTCGTTGCTCGCGCGGCGATTGGAAACGAGCGCGGACCGCGGCGAGCGAAAGCAACGACGCGGAGTACGAGACCGCGTCGAAAACGAACGGCACCGCCCGGCCGATCCCGAACAGCGCGCCCCCGAGCGGCGGTCCCGCGAGTTGCGTTGCGGCGACACGCGCCTCTTGCACGTTCGCGGCATCCGGCAGCTGACGCGGAGACACAAGCGCGCGCAGGGCACCCGGACGGGATGCTGCGAAGACGACGGCCCCCGTCCCTTCGATCGCCGCAACGACGAGGATGTGCCAGTACTCGAGCCGGTCGAGCAGGATCACTGCCGCAAGGCTCGCGACGGCGCACGCTCGAGTCGCGTCGGCCCCGATCATCAGCCACTTGCGATCCCACCGGTCGGCCGCGACGCCGGCAGCGAGGATCAGCAACGCAGACGGCAGAAAGCGCACGAAACCGACGGCGCCCGTCTTCGCGGGCGAGCCCGTGACCGCGAGCGCGAGCAGCGGGTACGCGACGACCGACGACTGCGTGCCGAGCGAGGACAGAAGCTGGCCCGTCTGCAGCAGGACGAAATCGCGGTTTCGCCGCAGCGGAACGGGAGTTTGATCCACGTCGCTAGGCGGCGTGGATCCCGCCGGTCGCGGGCTCGGCGGCGTCTTCTGCGTGAAGCGCACCTGCGTTGCGTGCGACGTCGACGGCTCGGCTCTCGCGAATCACGGTCACCTTGACCTGGCCCGGGTACTCGAGGCGATCTTCGATCTCGCGCGCGATCTCGTGCGAGAGGAGCGCGGCCGTGTCGTCGTCGACCTCGCTCGGCGCGACGATCACGCGAATCTCGCGGCCGGCTTGCAGCGCGTACACCTTCTCCACGCCAGGCTTCGAGGCGGCGAGCTCTTCGAGCGACTCGAGACGCTTGATGTAGTGCTCAAGGCTCTCGCCGCGCGCACCGGGCCGCGACGCGGAGATTGCATCGGCGGCGATCAGCAGCACGGCTTCGACCGTCTGCGGCTGGACTTCGTAGTGATGCGCCTCGACCGCGTGGACGACGCCCCGCGACTCGCCATAGCGCCGCGCGAGCTGCGCCGAGATCAGCGCGTGCGAGCCCTCGATCTCGTGCGTCATCGCCTTGCCGACATCGTGCAACATCGCCGCGCGCTTCGCCGTCTGTGTGCTCGCCTCGAGCTCGGCGGCCATCACGCCTGCAAGGTGGACGACCTCGAGCGTGTGCTTGAGCACGTTTTGTCCGTAGCTCGTCCGGAACCGGAGGCGCCCGAGGATCTTGACGAGGTCTTCGTGGAAGTCACCGCAGTTGGCCTCGAACACCGCTTGCTCGCCGGCCTGACGGACGAGCTCGTCGACCTCGGCCTTCGACTGGTAGTACGTCTCTTCAATCCGGGCCGGATGGATGCGGCCGTCCTCGATCAGCCGCGTGAGCGTGACGCGCGCGACCTCGCGACGCAAACCGTCGAAGGACGACAGCACGACGGCGTGCGGCGTGTCGTCGATGATGAAGTCGACGCCTGTCAGATGCTCGAGCGCGCGGATGTTGCGACCTTCGCGGCCGATAATCCGCCCTTTCATGTCGTCGGACGGCAGCTCAACGACGGACACGGTCGTCTCCGCGGCGTGACTCGCGGCGACTCGCTGAAGCGCGTCCGCGACGAGGTTCCTCGCCCGTCGCTTCGCGTCGGCTCGGGCTTCGTCTTCGAGCTGCCGAACCCGTCTCGCAAGCTCGTGCCGCGCAAGCTCTTCGCCGCGCTCGAGGACGTGCGCCTTTGCTTCAGCGAGCGTCATCGCCCCGATCCGCTCGAGCTCGGCGACCTCGTCTGCCCTGACCTGCTTCAGATCCTCCTGAAGCTGCCGAAGGTGCGTCTCGCGGTCCGCGACGCCCTGCTCGCGGCGGCCGAGCTCCGTGAGCTTGTGCTCGATCTCGGCCTCCTTGCCGAGAACGCGCTCCTCGATCTTCATGATCTGCGTCCTGCGCTCCGCGATCTCGGCTTCGATCTCGGCGCGGACCTTGACCGCCTGCTCGCGCGACTCGATCTGTGCCTCCCGCCGGAGCGCGTCCGCCTCGCGCTCTGCATCCTCGATCAGCTGCCTGCGGACCTGACGCGCCTTCCCGACGCGCGTGACGCCGAGGCCGAGCACCGCAGCGAGCGCACCGGCGACACCGAGGGCGATGCCGATGACGATTCCGATCGCGAGCACGGGTCCTCCGTCCTGTCGAATCGCAGCCACGGCGTGATGCCGAGGGCGCTCACCCAGGCCGGGTCGCACGGGACGTCCGAGGTTTCGGTCGCGGCCGCGAAACGGCCGCCAACGTCAGCTAGATCTGGCTAACGGTCCTAATGCTCGAGTGTGGGTCGTAGGGCCGAAAAACACGGTTCAAAGCTCGGAATCTCGGGTCGTTCCGCGCGAGCGCGGTGTCAGGTGAATCGCCGTTCGATCCTAGCGCCCGCTACCCCTCGGCCGCAATGAGGCCGCAAAGCTCGGAGACGAGATCGCAGTCGAATCCCCGCGAGAGCAACGCTCGGGCGGTCTTCACGTTGGCTCCACGCCGGGCCACGATCGCGGCAGCGCGTTCCCGCTCCGGAGCGAGCCCACCGAGTGCCTCCGCCTGCGACTCGACACCGATTCCGGCCTGCTCGAGCCGCGCGCGGATTGCAGCATCGCCCCACCCTCGCCCGGCCAGCTCGCAGGCGCGCGTCCAGGCGAAGCGGCGGTCGTCGACGAGCCCTGCTCGCTCGAGGATTTCGAGCGCCTCATCGCGGGCGGACGCGGGAATCTCGGCCTGCTCGAGACGCCGTGCGAGATCGCTCGTCGAGCGGTCCCGTGTCCTCAGCGCTCGGGTGGCGAGGCCGAGCGCTCGCTGACGGCGCAGCGCACGGGCAAGCTCTCGCGCGAGCGGCCGATCGAGCGCGCGGCCCGACGCGAGGCCTACGCGGGCAGCGACATCCATTGGCACGCTGCGCCAGAAGCGGCCGTCGAGCTCGACCCGGACCCGACCGCCCGTCTCCTTCAGCGCTGTGATCTCAGGCGCTTGCGACCTCCTCGGCCACGACCGCTGCCTTCGCGGCCTTGCCGTTTCGCGCCGAGTCTTCGGCGGCGGCGACGGGTAGGAGCCGTGCCGAGACGACCTGCTCGTCACCGACTTCGACCTGGATGCGTCGAACGATCTGCTCGGTGACGTCCGGATGCTCGCGAAGGAACGCGGTTGCGTTGTGGCGTCCCTGGCCGAGCCGCTCGTCGTCGAAGCTGAAGTACGAGCCCGACTTCTGCACGAGCTTCCGGTCGAGGCCGACATCGAGGACTGTGCCCTCCCACGAGACGCCGGAGCCGTAGATGATGTCGAACTCGGCCTGCTTGAACGGCGGTGCGACTTTGTTCTTCACGACCTTGACGCGCACGCGGTTTCCGAAGGCCTCGACCCCGTCCTTCAGCGTCTCGATGCGCCGGATGTCAAGGCGGACCGAGGAGTAGAACTTCAGCGCACGGCCGCCTGGCGTCGTCTCGGGGTTACCGAACATGACGCCGATCTTCTCGCGCAGCTGGTTCGTGAAGATGCAGATCGTGTCGGTGCGGTTCAGCGTGCCGGCGAGCTTGCGCAATGCCTGTGACATCAGCCGGGCTTGCAAGCCGACGTGCGAGTCGCCCATCTCGCCTTCGATCTCCGCCTTCGGCGTCAGCGCTGCGACCGAGTCGACGGCGACGACGTCGAGCGCGCCGGAGCGCACGAGCAGCTCCGCGATCTCGAGCGCCTGCTCGCCCGTGTCTGGCTGAGAGACGAGGAGGTTGTCGATATCGACTCCGATTCGCTTTGCGTAGGCGGGATCCATTGCGTGCTCGGCGTCGATGAACGCGCAGATGCCGCCTCGCCGCTGCGCCTCGGCGATCACGTGGTAGACGAGCGTCGTCTTACCGGAGGACTCCGGGCCGAAGATCTCGACGATGCGTCCCCGCGGGAGGCCGCCGATGCCGAGCGCGAGGTCGAGGACGAGCGATCCCGTCGAGACGGCGCCGACCGACACGGCCGCACGATCGCTCATCTTCATGACTGCGCCTTTGCCGAAGTTCCGCTCGATTTGCCCGAGCGCTGCTTCGAGAGCCTGCTCGCGATCCACCTCTAACCTCCCCAATTCCTGTTCACTGGCGACCTAGCACAACGTTTTCGAGGACCTCGTACTGCGCCCCGCCGGGCGACAGTCGAGACAGGTAAGCAGCCGCGTCGGATGGTGCGAACGCGCCAAACGCGGGCAATCCTGGGTCAAGCCGCGGGCGGCGTCGAAACCGCAGGACCGTGATGTGCGGAAGCCATGCCCGGCCTTCGGCTCGATAGACGGCGAGGCGCTCGAGGCGACCATGCAGGTCGCGAGCGAGGGCGTCTGCATGGCCATCCAAATCCGAGAGCACGAGCATTCCGACGCTTCGCGTCTCCCGGTAGCGCAGCGGCCGAAAGGCGATCGGTCCGG
>JBKPRX010000008.1:0-17523 GCA_046734795.1 Actinomycetota bacterium | reverse complement strand
GCTACGCACAGCTCGATCCGGATCTGCTGACGATCCGCTACTCCGGCACGACCGTGCTCGAGCGCGGCGTGCCGACGAACGTCGAGCCGGATGTCTCCGACGACGAGCTGACGATCGAGGTCGATCTCGGCCTCGGCGCGGGCGCCGCGCGCTACACGACGTGCGACTACTCCTACGACTACATCCGGATCAACGGGGAGTACCGCACATGAGCCGGATCCTCGCCAAGGTCGGCGGTTCGTCCGCAAGCGGTGCCGCGACGCAGATCCACGCATATGCCGCGGAAGGGCACGAGGTCTGTGTCGTCCACGGCGCCGGTCCGCAGATCAGCGCCGTGCTGACGCGACGCGGTCTCGCCGTCGAGTTCGTCGCCGGACGGCGAGTTACGACGCCCGCCGTGCTCGAGGTCGTGCGGGAATCCCTTGCCGAAGTGAACGCGTCGCTCGTCGCTGCACTCGGCGCCAGCGCGATCGGCTTCTTCGGCGACGCGCTCGGCGTCACGGCCACCCGCGTGCCGGAGCTCGGGCTCGTCGGCGAGCCGGCGCCCGCCGCGCCGCCGGCTCTCGTGGCCGCGCTCGCCGCAGGCGCCGTTCCGGTCGTCGCCCCACTTGCGCTCGATGCAGACGGACCGGGCTCGCTCAACGTCAACGCCGACGAGATGGCGACCGCGCTCGCGGTCGGTCTCGCTGCGGATCGGATCTCGTTCCTGACGGACGTGCCCGGCCTGCTGCTCGACGGCGCCGTCGTGTCCGAGATCGATGCAGCAGACGCAGAGGCGCTCCTTGCGGACGGGAGCCTCGAGGGCGGCATCCTGCCGAAGCTGCGCGCTGCTGTCGCTGCCGCGCGACTCGGAGTCGATGCAGAGATCGGCGAGACGGCGGTGGTCGCATGACCGCCCTCGCGACGATCTCGATCCTTCCGACCTACGCCCGCGCAGACCTCACCGTCGTCAGTGGCAACGGCTCGTGGGTCGAGGACTCCGACGGCAACCGGTACCTCGACTTCGTCGGCGGCATCGCCGTGGTCGGCCTTGGACACTGCCACCCCGCGCCGCTTGCGGCAGCGAAGGCGCAGCTCGAACGGCTGTGGCACGTATCGAACCTCTACTGGACGGAGCCGATGCTCGCGCTCGCGGCGCAGCTGTCAGCGCGGTTCGGCGGCGCGAGCGCCTTCTTCTGCAACTCCGGTGCCGAGGCGAACGAGGCAGCGCTGAAGTGGGCGCGCAAGGTCACCGGGCGCGCCGGCTTCGTCGCGCTCGACGGCTCGTTCCATGGACGGACGCTCGGGGCGCTGTCCGTTACGGGTCAACCGGCGAAGCGTGCGGCGTTCGAACCGCTCGTTCCGGGAGTGACCTTCGTTCCGCGCGACGACGTCGATGCGCTCGCGCAGTCGGTCGACGACCACACCGCGGCGATCCTGCTCGAGCCGGTGCAAGGAGAGGGCGGCGTCTATCCGTTGTCGGTCGAGTTCGTCGCAGCCGCGCGCGAGCTTGCCGACGAGCACGAGGCGGTCTTGATCCTCGACGAGGTGCAGACCGGCGTCGGCCGGACGGGCACGTTCTTCGCGTTCGAGCAGTTCGACGTGAAGCCCGACGCCGTGACGCTCGCAAAGGCGCTCGCGAACGGGCTGCCGATCGGCGCGCTGCTTGTCTCGGACGAGGCGCCGGAAGGATTCGTGCCCGGCGACCACGCGAGCACGTTCGGCGGCAACGCTGTCGCGTGCGCCGCGGCATGCGCCGTCTGCGACGAGCTGACCGAGGACCTGCTGGACCATGTGCGCGAGGCGAGCGCGACGCTCACCTCCGCGCTCGAAGCGCTTCCTGCTGTGCTCGAGGTTCGCGGCCGCGGGCTCCTGCTCGGCGCCGAGCTCGACCGGCCCGCCGGTCCCGTCGTCGATGCGTGTCGCGAACGCGGGTTGCTCGTTCTCACCGCCGGCGAGACCATCTTGCGCCTGACGCCGCCGCTGACGGTGAGCGACGAGGAGCTGGCGACCGCACTCGACACGCTGCGTGAGGTGCTGGCATGACGCCGAAGTTCGAGCGGCAAGGCGCGATCCTCAAGCTCGTCCAGGAGCGCGAGCTCGCGACGCAGGACGAAGTCGCCGAGGCGCTTCGCGAAGCCGGCTACAACGCGGTGCAGACGACCGTCTCGCGCGACATCTCGCAGCTTGGGCTCGTAAAGGTGCGCGGCGCGAGCGGGCGACTCGTCTACGCGCTACCGGACGCGCAGGATCTCGACCGGCTGAACGAGCTGACGACGGCGCTCCGCCGCTGGGCGCTCTCCGCCGAGCCCACCGGGCAATTGCTCGTCGTGAAGACACCGCCGGGATACGCCACTGTCCTCGCCGACGTGATCGACTCGGCGTCGCACGATGTCGCTGGCACGATCGCCGGCGAGAACACGATCTTCGTCGCGCCGCGCGAGGGGGTCTCCGCGGCGGAGCTTCTCGAGCAGTTCCGGCACCATCTAGACGAGTGACCACTACCGACCGCGTGATCCTCGGCTCGCTGCCGATCGGCGAGCGCGTTGGCTTCGCGTTCTCGGGAGGGCTCGACACCTGCTGCGCCCTCGCCTGGATGCGCGAGAAAGGCGCCCTGCCGTACGCGTTCACGGCTGACCTCGGCCAGTACGACGAGCCGGACATCGACGCGCTGCCCGCAAAGGCGAAGCAGTACGGAGCGGAGGAAGCGTTCCTCGTCGATTGCAAGCAGGCGCTCGCCCACGAAGGTCTTGCCGCACTACAGTGCGGCGCGTTCCACATCCAGACCGGAGGGCGGCGCTACTTCAACACGACGCCGCTCGGTCGTGCGGTCACGGGCACGCTGCTCGTGCGCGCGATGCAGGAACACGGCGTCGAGATCTGGGGCGACGGCTCGACGTACAAGGGCAACGACATCCAGCGCTTCTATCGCTACGGCCTGCTCGCGAACCCCGCGCTTCGGATCTACAAGCCGTGGCTCGACGACGCGTTCGTGTCGGAGCTCGGCGGCCGGCGCGAGATGAGCGAGTGGCTCGAGTCGCGCGGTCTGCCGCACGGAGCCTCGATCGAGAAGGCGTACTCGACGGACGCCAACATGCTCGGGTCGACGCACGAGGCGAAGGATCTCGAGCGGCTCGACTCGAGCATGAAGATCGTCGAGCCGATCATGGGCGTGCGCCACTGGGACGCCGCGGTCGCGATCGAGCCGGAAGCCGTCTCCGTGCGGTTCGAGCACGGCTTGCCGGTTGCGCTGAACGGCGAGGTGCTCGCGGATCCTGCCGAGCTGATCCGGCGCGCGAACGAGATCGGTGGGCGTCACGGGCTCGGCATGAGCGACCAGATCGAGAATCGCGTGATCGAGGCGAAGAGCCGCGGCATCTACGAAGCACCCGGCATGGCGCTTCTGCACATCGCCTACGAACGGCTGCTCTCGGCGATCCACAACGAGGACACGCTCGACCGCTACGCCGTCGAAGGCCGGCTGCTCGGGCGGCTGCTCTACGAAGGCCGGTGGTTCGAGCCGCAGGCGTTGATGCTGCGTGACGCGCTGCAGAGGTGGGTGGCGGCGGTCGTGACCGGCGAGGTGACGCTCGAGCTCCGCCGCGGCGACGACTACACGATCCTCGAGACGCGCGGCGAGTCGCTCTCGTACGACCCGGAGCGGCTCTCGATGGAGCGAAGCAACTCGACGTTCACCGCAACCGACCGCATCGGGCAGCTCGCCGTGCAGCTGAACGACATCGTCGACACGCGGCGGATGCTGACGGAGCAGCGGCGATTGCGACTTGCCGCGACGGAAGCTCCGTTCGATCCGCTGGAGCTGCGAGCCGAGACGTGACGCTCTGGTCGGGCCGCGTCGAGGGTGAGCTCGCGCCCGAGGTTCGCGAGTTCCTGAAGGCCGAGGACGCCGAGCTTCTGCCGTACGACGTCGAAGGAACGAAGCTGCACGCGCGGCGATTGCACGCGGCGGGGATCCTCGACGACGGCGAGCTCGCCGAGGTCGAGCGGCGGCTCGGCGAGATCACGCCCGCGGATCTGCTTCCCGAGGACGAAGACGTGCACTCGGCGATCGAGCGACTGCTCGGCGATGTCGGCCGGAAGATCCATGCTGGCCGTTCACGCAACGACCAGGTCGTGACGGCGTTCCGGCTCTACATGCAGGACGCAGCGCGCGAGGCGGACGATGCGATCGTCGCGTTCGCGCGCTCGCTACTCGATCGCGCAGAAGCCGATGCCGAAACGCCGCTTCCGGGCTACACGCACCTGCAACGCGCGCAGCCGGTGACGGTCGGCCACCACCTGCTCGCGTGGATCGAGATGCTCGAGCGCGACCGCGCGCGGTTCGCCTTCGCACACGACCACGCGCGTCCGTCTCCGCTTGGCGCAGGTGCGCTCGCAGGTTCGACGCTCGATCTGCCTGCGCTGCCTGGGCAAATGCGCAACTCACTTGACGCGGTCGCGGATCGCGACTTCGTCCTCAACTATCTCTACGCCTGCGCAGTGCTGTTCGTCCACCTGTCGCGGATCGGCGAAGAGCTCGTGCTCTGGTCGACGAGCGAGTTCGGCTTCGTTCGCCTGCCGGAATCCGCCGCAACGGGGTCGTCGATGATGCCACAGAAGCTGAACCCCGACGTCGCCGAGCTTGCACGCGGCAAAGCGGGCACGGCGATCGGGCGGCTTGCGGGTCTCCTCGCGACGGTCAAAGGCCTCCCGCTTTCGTACAACACGGATCTCTCGGAGGACAAGCAGGCCGTCTTCCGCACGCGGCGCGACGTTGCCGGCGCACTCGGGGCGCTGGACGTCCTCGTGCGCGAGCTCGAGCTCGACCGCGACCGGCTCGCGGCGGCGATCGCCGATCCGGCGCTCGCGGCGACCGACGCAGCGGAGGAGCTCGTGCGCTCCGGCGTTCCGTTTCGCGACGCGCACGAGCAGGTCGCAGGGCAAATCCGCGACGGCACGTTCGCTGCGCCTGCCGAGCGAACACCTCGCCCTGCGCCCGGCCCCGGTGGTGTCGGCGCCGCGCTCGCCGCCGCGCGCGAGCGGCTCGGCCGATGACGATCCGCGAGGCCGAACCGCACGAGGCGGAAGCCGTTCTCGACGTCTGGCGTGCGGCCGCCGAAGCGACGAGCACCGACAACGTCGCTGCGGTGCGAGCCGCCATCGACGCGCACCATGCGTCCTTCCTCGTCGCCGACGACGAGGGCCAAATCGTCGGCACGCTCATCGCGGGCTGGGACGGCTGGCGCGGCAACTTCTATCGGCTCGCGGTGTTGCCGGAGTACCGGCGCCGCGGCCTGGCTCGCGCACTCGTCGAGAAGGGCGAGGAAGAGCTGCGCGCCCGCGGTGCGCGGCGGCTCGCCGCGATCGTTGTGCTCTCGAGGGATCCCGCTGTAGGTTTCTGGGCCACGGCCGGGTACGAGCGTCAAGACGGCAACGGCCGTTACACGAAGACGATTCCACACGAGGAGTAGGCCGTGGACGAGGCGATGCTCCAGCCCGTTGCGGCGCTGGAGAGAGCGGTCGGGCGATTCGCCGGCCGCGCCGCGGTCGTCACCGGCGCAGGCTCCGGAATCGGTCTCGCGACTGCGCGCAAGCTGGCCGACCAGGGCGCGTGGGTCCTCGCCGGCGACATTGCCGCCGAGCGGCTCGAGCAACTCGGCCGGATCGAAGGCGTGCACACGCTGGTCGGCGACGTCAGCGTGCGGGTCGATGCAGAGGAGCTCGTCGACACCGCGGTCGCGCGATTCGGGCGGCTCGACATACTCGTCAACAACGCCGGTGTCGTCGATCGGTTTCTGCCGATCGCGGAGTTGACGGACGAAGTCTGGGAGAACGTGCTGGGCGTCAACCTCGCCGGCCCGATGTACACGACGCGCGTCGCCGTGCCCGCGCTGCTCGCGACCGGCGGCGGCGTGATCGTGAATGTCTCGTCGATCGGCGGAGTAACCGGCGGGCGCGCGGGGTGCGCGTACACGGTCTCGAAGCACGGCCTGATCGGGATGACGCGGAACGTCGCAGCGGAGTACGGCCGCGAAGGCATCCGCTGCGTCGCGGTCTGCCCCGGCGGCGTCGACACCGGGATCCCGCTCGGCGGCGAGCCGAGCGAGCGGGGTCTCGAGACGCTTCAACTGACGCAAATCGCGATGCCGCGACTCGCGAGCGCGGAGGAGATCGCCGACGTGATCCTCTTCGCCGCTTCCGACGAGGCGAGCTTCGTGAACGGCACGACGATCGTGGCCGACGGCGGCTGGACTTCGATCTAGCGGGCGCGGCTGCGGAGCTCGCGGTCGACCGCAGCTGGATCGAGACCGCGCGCGGCAAGCAACACATACGTGTGGAACCAGAGATCCGCGACCTCGGAGATCAAACGTGCGTCGTTTTCGCCGACTGCCGCGAGCGCGGTCTCGACTCCTTCCTCGCCGACCTTCTGCGCGCAGGCGCTGACGCCGCGTTCGAGCAAGCCTGCAACGTACGAGCCTGAGGGTCGCGTTCGTGCGCGCTCGGCGACGGTGCGCCAGAGCCACGGCGCGAAGCACGACTCCGAGCCCGTGTGACACGCGGGTCCCGCCGCTCGCACGCGGAGCAGGATCGCGTCGCCGTCGCAGTCGTCGCGCAGCTCTTCGACCGCGAGCGTCGATCCGGACGTCTCGCCCTTACGCCAGAGCTGCCGGCGCGAGCGACTCCAGAAGTGCGCCTCGCCCGTCTCTTGGGTGAGCCGGAGCGCGTCGTCGTCCATCCACGCGAGCATCAGCACGTCGTTTGTCGCCGCGTCCTGGACGATTGCGGCGCGCAGCTCTCCGTTCGGCTCAGGCGCAATCGGCTCAGGCGGCCTCACGAAGCTCCACCTCCAAGTCGCGAAGCTCTTGGCGCAGCGCGCGCAGACCGCCCGGGTTCTCGTGGACAATCGACGCGAGGAGCGCGGCTTGCGCGACGGTCAAGGCTTCGGCGACATGACGTGCATTGCCCGCACCGCCCGATGCGATCACGGGAACACTCACTGCGTCGGCGACGGCAGCGGTCAGCTCGAGGTCGTAGCCGGCACGCGTTCCGTCTGCATCGATCGACGTGAGCAGGATCTCGCCCGCCCCACGCTCCGTTGCCTCCCGCGCCCATTCGACCGCATCGCGATTTGCGTCGCTCGTTCCTGCACGCGAGCGAACGCGGCCGCCGGTCGCATCGATCGCGATGACTGCGGCTTGCGATCCCAGCCGCTCAGCGATCTCAGTCAGAAGCTCGGGTCGCTCGAGCGCCGCCGAGTTCACGCTCACCTTGTCCGCGCCCGCTTCGAGCAGCGCCACCGCGTCGTCGACCGAGCGTACGCCGCCGCCGACAGTGAACGGAATCGAGATCGCCTCGGCGACATGCCGGACGAGCTTGACGAGCGTGCCGCGGTCCTCGAGCGTGGCGGTGACGTCGAGGAACACGAGCTCGTCGGCGCCCGCGTCCGAGTACACAGCAGCGAGCTCCACCGGGTCACCCATGTCGCGCAGGCCGACGAAGTTGATGCCCTTGACGACGCGCCCGCGGGCGACGTCGAGGCACGGGATCAGACGCGGGAGAGGCATCGCTCCAGCCAGCGCGACCCGACAGGCCCGCTTTTTTCCGGATGGAACTGCACGCCGACGAACGCGCTGTGCTCTACGACCGCCACGATCCCTTCCGAATGCGCAACGGCGGCGGGCGTGTCGGCCGCGTACGAGTGCGCGAAGTAATACGTGCCGCCGTCGGGCTCGACGCGCGCCCAGCCGATGCGCGGAACGCGCTCCGCTTCGAGGCGCACCGCGCGACCGGGCACGAGCCCGAAGCCGTCGACGCCGCCGTCCTCGTCGCTCGCCTCGAGCGCGAGGTGCAAGCCGAGACAGATGCCGAGTGTCGGCCGCTCGCGTTCGCGCAACGCCTGCGCGACGCCGCGCTTCGTCAGGTGCCGCATTGCCGAGGGCGCGGAACCGACACCGGGAAGGATCGCGAGGTCCGCTTTCGCCACGATGTCGGGATCGGCTGTGACTTTCGCCGAGACCCCGAGCCGCTCGAGTGCAAGGACGACCGACCGGACGTTCCCCGCTCCGTAGTCACAGACCGCGACGTTCACAGACGGCCCTTCGTGGAGGGCACGCCGACGGCGCCGAGCTTGACGGCAGCACCGAGCGCGCGACCGACCGCTTTGAAAGACGCCTCGGCGGTGTGATGCGCATCGCGACCGGTTGCACGGACGTGAATCGCGAGGCGCGCGGCTTGCGCAAGGCTCGTGAGCATGTGCGCTGCAAGACCGGGCTCCGGCTCGATCGCAAGCTCGGCCCAAGGCCTGCCGCCGAGATCGACGGCCGCCTCGGCGAGCGCGTCGTCCATCGGCACGACCGCGTCGCCGTAGCGGACGATTCCACTGCGGTCTCCCAACGCGCGGTCGAGCGCTTCGCCGAACGCGAGCGCAGCGTCCTCGGCGGTGTGGTGCTCGCCGGTCTCGAGGTCGCCCGCACCTTCGAGCACGAGATCGAAGCCCGCGTGGAACGCGAGCTGCTCGAGGAAGTGGTCGTACAACCCTGCGCCCGTCGCGACGCGAACGCGCGCCGCGCCGTCGAGCCCCAACCGCACGGCGAGCCGCGTTTCCGCTGTGGCGCGCACGTGCCGAACGCGCCGGGCTTGCGCCACGGCGCCGGTCGGGGCGTGCGGCTTGTCGAGCGCGCGCGCGAGGCTCGTCAGGAACAGATCGTCGTCCTCGCGGTCGCGCACGGTGACGCGGAAGCCGCCGGCGAAGCGGCGCACGACGAGGCCGTCGGCAAGCAACGCGTCGGAGATCGCCTCCGCGTCGGCGGTTGGGACGAACAGGAAGTTCGCACGCGACGGCAACGGCTCGAGACCAAGGGCACGCAGCTCGTCCGCCAGTCGTTCGCGCTCCTCGATCTGCGGCTGCACGTCCGGCGGCGCCGCGAGCGCGGCCTCTGCGAGCGCAACCGACAGCGTCGAGATCGGCGCCGGCGCTTGGCGACGATTGAGCTCGTCGGCGAGGTCAGGCGACGCAAGCGCGTACCCGACTCGCGCGCCCGCAAGCGCGAACGCCTTCGAGAAGGTGCGGAGGACGATCACGCCCTCGTCTATCTCGGCGACAGCGCTCTCCCCCGCGTATTCGAAGTAGGCCTCGTCCACGACGAGCGGCCTCGTCTCCGGCAGCTCGCCGAACGCGCCCGTCGGATTGTTCGGGCGACAGCAAAACGTGAACGCCGGGTCCTCGTCGCCGACGCTTGCACCCGCCACCTCGACGGCGACGCGGAAGAGCGAGTACGTCGGCTCGTCGGCGATCGCGACGGTGTCCCCGGGCCCCGCGAGCGCACGCGCGCACAGGAGGATCAGGTCGTCGGCTCCAGCGCCGAGGACGACGTTCTCGGGCGCGACGCCTGCGTACCGCGCGATCGCGTCCTTCAACGTCGTGTAGCCGCCGTGCGGGTACTCGTTCACGCGCGCAACGGCGCCGGCGAGCGCGCCGGTGCGCGAGGACGGCAACGGCAACGGAGGCACGTTTCCGTCGAAGCGGACGATCTGCGACGCATCGACGCCCGCGCGGCGGGCGAGCTCGGCAGTCGACGGCGCCCAGACGTATGGCGCAAACGTGGGCGCGAGCTCTCTCACCGCTGCACCGCCCGCGCGTGCGCAGGCATCCCTTCGACTGCTGCGAGCGCCTCGACCGTCGGCCGCACGAGCTCCAGGCCTTCGCTCGTCAGCCGCTGGATGGTGATCGGCTTCAGGAACGTCTCGAGCCCGAGCCCGCCGACCGCGCGCGCCCAGCCTCCCGTCGGCAAGACGTGGTTCCCGCCGGTCGCGTAGTCGCCCGAGGCGACAGGCGACGACGCGCCGACGAAGACGGCGCCGGCGTGCTTGATCCTCGGCGCCAGTTGCTCGGCTGCACCGAGCAAGACGACGTGCTCCGGCGCGAGCGCGTCGACCTCACGTAGCGTCGCGTCGAGATCGCCGTCGAGGCGGACGACACGACACACCGAGTCGGGACCGTGCTCGGCTTGCGCGGCGAGCTCGAGCTCGACGATCCGCTCGTCGGCGTCAGAGTCGGCGACGACGACGACCTCCGACGGCCCGGCCGGCAGATCGATCGCGACGTGACGCGAGACGAGCAGCTTCGCCTCGTTCACGTAGGCGTTACCGGGACCGACGATCTTGTCGACGCGCGCGATCGTCTCGGTTCCGTAGGCGAGCGC
Source organism: Actinomycetota bacterium (assembly GCA_046734795.1). Lineage (GTDB taxonomy): Bacteria > Actinomycetota > Thermoleophilia > Gaiellales > Gaiellaceae > JBKPRX01. The sequence goes on along the minus strand of JBKPRX010000008.1, from coordinate 7,342 downwards.
CGCGATCGCGGCCGGCCCGCCGACGGCCCAGACGTCGCCGAGCCCGAGCGCCTCGGCGGCTGCGGCGACGAGCGGTGCGCCCGACGGCGGCGTGACGACGACGATCCGCTCGACACCGGCGACGCGGGCCGGCACGGCACACATGACGAGCGTCGAGACGAGGTTGCGCGGCACATAGATCCCAACGGAATCGAGCGGGACCCACCGACGCTCGAGCTCGATGCCCGAAGCGACCTCGAGCCGGACGTCGGCCGGGCGCTGCGCTTCGTGCCAGCGGCGAACACGATCCGCGGCGTCGAGCAGAGCGTCGACCGGCAGACCCGACGCATCAGGGTGCGCACGCGCGGGCTCGACGTCGTCGAAGTGCAACGACCACTCGCGCAACGCAGCGTCGCCGCGTTCGCGAACGTCGGCGACGATCGTCGCGACGTCGGTCATGCGAGCAGCCGCTCGACGGGCACGAGCAGGATCGACGATGCCCCGGCCTGCTCCAGCCGGGGCAAGAGATGCCACACGTCGGCCGCCGGAACCAACACGTGCACGGCGACCATGCCTTCCTCGCGGAGCGGCAGCACCGTCGGCGCTCGCGAGCCCGGCACGATCTCCGCGATCTCGTCGACTGCGCTCGCAGGCGCGTTCAGCATCAGATAACGCATCGCGCGCGCATCGACGACGCTGCGCAGAACAGGCGCGAGATCTTGTGCGGCCTCGTCCGGCTCCTCGCCCGCGATCAGCACGGCCTCCGACTCGAAGAGCGCACCGATCGAGCGAAGCCCATTCGTACGCAGCGTGTTACCGCTCGAGACGAGATCGACGATCGCGTCGGCAAGCCCGAGCCGCGGCGCGAGCTCGACGGAGCCCGTCACGTCGACGACCTCGACCTCGACGCCGTGCTCGATCAAGAGCTCACGGGCGAGCCGCGGATAAACGGTGGCGATTCTGTGGCCGTTCAGGTCTGCGAACTCGGTTGCATCCGACTCGGTCCGCACCGCCGCCTCGAGCCTGCACGCGCCGAAGCCGAGCCGGAGAAGCTCGCTGACCTTCGCGCCACGCTCGCGCACGAGGTCAGCGCCGGTGATGCCGCAGTCGACGACTCCGTCCTGCACGTACTCCGGAATGTCTGCGGCACGGACGAGCAGCACCTCGACCGGCGCGTTCCGACACGGGAACGCGAGCGCGCGCTCGCCGGGAACCTCGGGGCCGAGACCCGCATCGTGGAGAAGATCGACCGCCGGATCGCGCAGCCGGCCTTTCGCCGGAATCGCGATCTTCAGCCGCTGCGCGAACGGCGCCGCTGCCGGTCGAGCGCCAGCCGATAGCCGCCCTCGCCGCGCCGGAGCCACTGCGCCACCCGCGTCACCGTCGTCGTCGACGCGCCCGTCTGCCGCGACACCTCCTGGTACGGCAAGCCCTGATCCAGGAGCTTCACCACTTCCCAGCGATGCGCCATAGCCTCCAGCTCCGCCAGCGTGCAGAGGTCCCGCAGGAACCGCTCGACCTCCGTCACCGAACGGAGGCTCGCGATCACGCTGCTCAGTTCTTCGATCTCGTCCGTCAGCCATGGATGGGAAGGCTCCTGTGTCGTACCGGTCGTCGATGACGCCATGGTGTCATGTTAGCATGTTAACACGCGATGACAAGTCGGCGACAGCTCCAAGTGATTCCGGCGGTGGACGTGCTCGGCGACGAGGCCGTCCGTCTGCACCAAGGCGACTACGACCGCGTGACTTTGAACGCCGGCGAGCCGCTCGAGCTCGTTGCGAGCTTCGCGGCGAACCGACCGCCGCTGATCCACTTGGTGGATCTCTCCGGTGCGCGCGCGGGCCGGGTCCGCCCCGATCTCGTCGCTGCCGCGGTCGACGCCGCGGCAGGCGTCGACGTCCAAGCTTCCGGCGGCATCCGCAGCATTGCTGACGCGCAATCGCTCCTTGCCGCCGGTGCCGCGCGTGTCGTCGTCGGGACCGCTGCCTTCGCCGCCGAGGATGCGCTCGCCGAGTTCGCCTCCGCCCTCGGCGACCGGCTCGTCGTCGCGATCGACGTTCGCGACGGCCGAATCGCGACGCGCGGCTGGCGCGAGGACACAGGCCTCGACGTCACCGAGGCGCTCGCCCGCGTGCGTGCAGCCGGCGTCGCACGTTTGCTGTGCACGGCGATCGCGCGCGACGGGACGCTTGCCGGCCCCGATCTCGCGCTCCTCGAGCGAGTCGTCACCGACGCGCACGCTCCTGTCCTTGCGGCCGGAGGAATTTCGTCCGACGCCGACCTCGACGCACTCGGTGCGATCGGCGTCGAAGGCGCGATCGTCGGTCGCGCGCTGCTGGAAGGACGGATCTCCGTCACGACGGCGCGCACGCGGTCAGCGACGTAGCGCTACCAGATCGAACGCTCGGTTTCGACGTCGAAGAAGTGCAGTCGTTCGACGTCGATTGCGAGCTTGAGCGTGTCGCCCGTGCGTGCCTTCGTGCGCGCCCCCAGGCGCGCTGTCAGAACGGCTTCGCCCTTGCCGGCTGCGGAGACCACCTGGTCGCGCATGCCGGCGGCCTCGTCCGTCGCGTGGAGATCGGCAAGCGACTCGGATGTCACCGCTTCCTCCGCGTGGATCGGGAAGTGCGCGACGACCTCGGCGCCCATTGCTTCGGCGAGCGCGATGTGCGCCTCGAAGCTCGCGCTGCCGTTCACGCCGGGCGCGAGTGCGGCGTCTTGGATGTCTTCCGGCCGGATCCCGAGGATCACTTCGCCCGCGAGATGCTCCTGCAGGCCCGGACGCTGACGCACGACGGCATCGGGAAGCTTCAACCGCGACGAGCCGAGCTGCGCGTAGACGCTGCCGTTCTCGGCGACGAGTCGCGAGCGCACGAGGTTCATCGCCGGCGAGCCGATGAAGCCGCCGACGAACAAGTTCGCAGGGCGGTCGTATAGCACCTGAGGCACGTCGACCTGCTCGATGTGACCGCGCCGCATGACGGCGACGCGATCGCCCATCGTCATCGCTTCGACCTGGTCGTGCGTGACGTACAGCGTCGTCGTCTTCAAGCGCTGGTGAAGCATCGCGATGTATGCGCGCATCTCGACGCGGAGCTTCGCATCGAGGTTCGAGAGTGGCTCGTCCATCAAGAACGCATCCGGCTCGCGGACGATCGCGCGACCCATCGCAACGCGCTGGCGTTGGCCGCCGGAGAGCTGCCCCGGCTTGCGCCGGAGCAGGTCGTGGATGCCGAGCATCTGCGCCGCTTCCTCGACGCGCTCGCGGATCTCCGCCTTCGGATGCTTGTGGAGCTTGAGACCGAAGCCCATGTTCTCGGACACGGTCATGTGCGGATAGAGCGCGTAGTTCTGGAAGACCATCGCGATGTTGCGGTCCTGCGGCGCGAGATTGTTCACCCGCTCGCCGCCGATCAAGATCTCGCCGGCGCTAACGTCCTCGAGGCCCGCCGTCATGCGGAGAACGGTCGACTTGCCGGAGCCGGAAGGACCGACGAGGACGATGAATTCGCCGTCCGGAATCTCGAGATCGAACGCCTCGACCGCAACGGTTCCGTCAGGGAAGATCTTCGTCAGGCCTTGGTACTCGATCCCGGCCACGGTCAGCTCCTTCCGTTCCGGCTTTCCGAGATCAGATCGCGATACCAAAGCGCGCTGCGCTTCGGCACTCGCCGCTGCGTCTCGTAGTCGACGTACACGATCCCGAAGCGCTTCGAATATCCGTGCTCCCACTCGAAGTTGTCGAGCAACGACCACACGTAGTAGCCGCGAACGTTCACGCCCGAGTCGATCGCGCGCTCAACGGCGGCAAGGTGGCCACGTAGATATTCGACGCGACGCGAGTCCTCGACGACGTCGCCTCCGTTCAGACGGTCGTCGAAAGCGGCGCCGTTCTCGGTGATGTAGAGCGGGATGTCCTCGTAGTCGCGCTTCAAGCGCAACAGGAGCTCGGTGAACGCCTTCGGCTGCACCGTCCACCCCATCGCAGTCAGCGGCGGCGTCTCGGGAAGCTCACGGATCCCGACCGGGTTGCGCTCTTCATCGGGCTCGACCGTCGTCGGCTTGTAGAAGTTGATCCCGAGGAAGTCGATTGGGACCGAAGTGCGTTCGAGATCGCCCGGCTTGATGAAGTCGAGAGCGCCCAGCTTCTCCTCGTAGCGCTCGAGGATGTCGGCCGGATAGCGACCGACGAGCACCGGATCGAGGAACCAACGGTTCCGGTAGCCGTCCATCCGCCGCGCCGCCCCGGGGTCGCCGTACACGTGCGTGAGGTCGAGCGTGATCCCGATCCTTCCGTCGCCACCGCGGCTTCGGAAGAGCGACACCGTGTCGCCGTGCGCGAGAAGCGCATGATGTGCGGCCGCGAGCGCCGAGCGCCAGTCCCGGATCCCCGGCGCCTTCGTGCCGATCCCGTAACCGAGGAACGAGGTCACCCAAGGCTCGTTGTGCGTGATCCAGCTGTCGACGAGATCGCCGACGCCGTCGAACACGAGGCCTGCGTACTCGACGAACCGCTCGACGATGTCGCGGTTCGTCCACCCGCCCTCGTCTTCGAGCGCCTGCGGAAGATCCCAGTGGTAGAGCGTTGCGAGCGGCGTGATCTCACGCTCTCGCATGCCCTCGAGCAAGCGCCGGTAGAAGTCGATGCCCTTCTGGTTTGCGGGTCCGCGGCCGTTCGGCTGGATGCGCGGCCACGCGATCGAAAAGCGGTAGCTGTGGAGTCCGAGCGACCGAATGAGATCGAGATCGCCGGGCCAACGGTAGTAGTGCTCGCACGCCGGGTCGCCGGTGTCGCCGTTTTGAATCTTGCCCGGCGTGTGCGCGAAGCGATCCCAAATCGACTCGCCGCGTCCGTCGACCGACGTCGCGCCTTCGATCTGGAAGGCAGCCGTCGCGGCGCCCCACACGAAGTCACGCGGGAATGTCATCCCTTGACCGCTCCTTGCATGATTCCTCCGATGATTTGCTTGCCGAGAACGAGAAAGACGACGAGGAGCGGCAAGATCGAGATGAACGTCGCCGTCAGAATGAGCGAGTAGTCCGGCGTGTACGCGACCGTGTGCACGGCGGCGATCGCAACCTGGATCGTCGGGTTCCGCGAGTTCAGGACGACGTACGGCCAGAGAAAGTCGTTCCACGTGTTCATGAAGGTCAGGAGGCCGAGCACGGCCGCGATCGGTCGCACCGCGGGCATGACGACGTGCCAGAAGACGCGCCAGGTGTTGCAGCCGTCGACGCGCGCCGCGGCGATCAGATCGTTCGGCACGGCACCGACGATGTACTGACGCATCAAGAACACGCCGTACGCGGTGACGAGGTTCGGCGCGATCACTGCCTTGATGCTGTTCAGCCACCCGAAGTGCTTCATCTCGATGTAGAGCGGGATGAGCCCGAGCTGCACCGGCACGATCAGCGTCGCGAGCACGAGGAGGAACAGCAGCTTTCGCCCGCGGAACTCGAGCTTCGCGAACGCGAAACCGGCGAGCGCGCTGAAGAAGACGACAGAGACGGTGACGACCGACGAGATGATCGCCGAGTTCGTGAACGCCTTGACGAAGTCGACGCTGACCTCGTCACCGGTGAAGAGCCGATGAATGTTGTGGAAGAGATTCCCGCCCGGCGTCATCACCGGCGGGTACGCGCCGATTGCTGAGTTGTCGTGCGACGCGACGACGAGCGACCAGTAGAGCGGGAAGATCGACGCGAGGAGCACGATGACCAGGAACAGATAGGTGAATGGGCCTGCCTGCTGGAAGCGGCGCGCGACCGGACGCTGTTTCGCGCGACGCCCGCCGATTGGAGGTGAGATGGCAGACATGCCCTACTCCGCCGACCTGATCCGACTGACGAGCAAGTAGTTGACAAGCCCGAACAGCGCGATCATCAAGACGAGGCACCACGCAATCGCGGCCGCGTAGCCGAACTTGAACTGCGTACTGCCGAGGAACTTCTCGTACATGTACATCACGACCGTCTGGTACTGGCGCGCCGAGCCACCCGTTGCAGTGCCCGACCGCGGCTGGAAGAGGAACGGCTCGGTGAAGAGCTGCAGGCCGCCGATCGTCGAGATGATCACCGTGAAGATGATCGTCGGCCGCAACATCGGCACGGTTACGTGGAAGAACTGCTTCCAGCGCGATGCACCGTCCACTGCAGCCGCCTCGTAGAGCTCGTCAGGGATGCTCTGCATCGCAGCGAGATAGATGAGCGCGTTGTAGCCCGTCCAGCGCCACGTCACCATCGTCGAGAGCGCGACCCACGACGAGACTCGGCCGGCCTCCCACTGGACGTTGCTGATCCCGAACTGGTTCAGGACGTAGTTGAAGAGGCCGTAGTCGTGCGAGAAGAGCTGCGTGAAGATCAGCGCGACCGCGACGAGCGACGTGACCTGCGGAAGCAGAATCCCCATCCGGAAGAACGTGCGACCGCGGAGCCCGGTATTGAGCACATGCGCGAGCCCGAGTGCGAGTAGGAGCTGCGGAACGGTCGAGATGAACCAGATCGCGAACGTGTTCTCGACCGAGTTCCAGAAATACGAGTCGTGCAGGAGCGCCGCGTAGTTGTGAAGCCCGATGAAGTGCGAGTCGGGGTTCAGCAGGTTGCGGTCGGTCATCGAGACGTAGCCCGTGTAGATCAGCGGGAAGAGACCGAACGTCCCGAAGAGGATGAAGAACGGCGCGACGTAGAGATACGGCGACGCCTTCATGTCGAGCCGGCGCAGCCTCAGCCGAAACGGGCTGCGACGCGCGACTCGCAATTCTGTGGCTCGTGCGACCGCCATTCGTGTTCCGAATCCTCCCTTACAACCGCGACGGCAGTGTCATGGCGTTCTCACCGGCCCGTTCTTACCGGCCCGTGCCGGGACCGGCGAACCGGTCCCGGCACGGGGTGGTGGAGGGGTCTTTAGGCGACGTTCGAGACGTCCTTGAGGAACTGCGCCCAAGCCTTCGCGGGCGTTTGCTTCTTCTGCTCGACGCGCTGGATCGCGTTGCTGGAAGCGGTCTGGATGTCCCCGACGTGCGGACCGAGGATCTGCGGCTTCAGCCGGAGCGCCGAATTCGCGAAGATCTTCCCGACCGGTGCGTTGCTGAAGAACGGGTTCCGGAAGTTCTGAACCGCACTGCTCTTCAACACGGGGGTGCGGCTCGGAAGGTTGCCCGTGTTCTTGAACACGAACGCCTGCGAGCTTGCCGAGGTCAGGAACTTCAGCAGGTCAGCGGCCTCGGCCTGATGCTGCGACTGCTTCGTGACGGCGAGGAACGAGCCGCCCCAGTTGCCGCCGTTGCCGGGCACGTCGGCGATGTTCCACTTGCCCTTCGTGTTCGGCGCCTGGCCCTGGATGTAACCCATCATCCAAGCG
>JBKPRX010000007.1:0-20249 GCA_046734795.1 Actinomycetota bacterium | reverse complement strand
ACCCGTTGCCGTTGACCGCCGGAGAGGTGGCGTGGCCGTTTGCCTAGCACCTCGAAGAGGCCGAGAACGCGCGCTGCCGAGGTGACCCTCCGCCGGATCTCGTCCTTGTCGAGGCCGCGCATCTTGAGCCCGAAGCCCATGTTGTCGTACACGTTCATGTGCGGGTAGAGGGCGTAGTTTTGGAAGATCATCGCCATGTCGCGGTTCTTCGGCGGTAGCGCGTTCACGACGCGCGCGCCGACCTTCACGGTTCCGCTCGAGATGTCCTCGAGACCGGCGATCATCCGAAGCGCGGTCGTCTTGCCGCAGCCGCTCGGCCCGACGAAGACCATGAACTCGCCGTCGGCGATCTCGAGGTCGAGCGAGGAGAGAGCCCGCGTCCCGTCGGGGTAGACCTTCGTGAGCTGATCGAGCTCGATCGCGGCCACCGAGCCGAATTTAGCCGTGGAGACAGGGGTTTTGCAATGCGTATCGGACCCCGTTTAGAGTGCCAATCGGCGATGGCGTCGGTCGCAGCCGCAGCGGCCCGGGGGAGGCGGTTAGACCACCTCACGGAGAGCCGCGGCTTCCTGGCGTCGATTCTCATCTCGCCGGCCGTGCTCTTCATTCTCCTGCTCGTCGGCGGACCGCTGATTCTCGCCGTAGAGCTCTCCTTCACCGACGCGACCGCCGGGTCGCTGTCCGGGAAATGGCTCGGCCTCGAGAACTTCCGGAACCTCGTCGAGAGCGACGGCTTCCGCGAGACGGTCTGGCACACGTTCCTCTTCACAGCGATCTCGCAGGCGATCGTCGTCGTCCTCGCAGGCCTGCTCGCACACGCGCTCGTGCGCTCGTTCCCGGGCAAGTGGTTCCTCCGCTTTCTCGTGATCCTGCCGTGGGCGGCACCGGTCGCGCTGACGACGATCGCATTCCTCTGGTTCTTCGACCCACTCGCGAGCATCTGGAACTGGCTGCTGATCAACATGCACATCGTCAGCGAGGCGAACAAGCCAAACTGGCTCGGCGAACCGCGACTCGCGATGGCCTCGATCATCATGGTGCACGTCTGGCGACTCCTGCCGTTCGCGACGATCATCTTCCTCGCCGGAATCTCGTCGATGCCGCCCGAGGTGGACGACGCCGCGGCAATGGACGGAGCCACCGGCTTACGAAAATTCTGGTACGTCGCGCTGCCGCTGCAGCTGCCGATCGCGATCGTCGCGGTGCTCTTCGGGATCGTCTTCACCGCGACGGATATCGCCGTCGTCCAGATCCTCACGAACGGCGGACCCTTCAACACGACCGAGGTGCTGACGACACGCGCGTACCACATCGGAATCGAAGCAGGCGCACTCGGAGAGGGGGCCGCCATTTCACTCTTCCTGCTCCCGGTCCTTGCAGCCGTGGCGATCGGGATGCTCATCTTCGCGCGCAAGGCTGAAGTGACGTGACGACAACATGGCGCTACCGAGCCTTCGCGTACGGCGTCGTCGTGCCGTTTGCGATCGTCCTCGCTTTTCCCTTCGTGTGGATGCTCGTGACGTCGCTCAAGCGTCAGGATCAGGTCTTCGATCCGACGAAGACGTGGAGGTTCGATCCGACGCTCTCGGGTTGGCGGTTTCTCTTCGAACAGACGAAGTACCTGACCTGGCTCGGGAATACGGTCATCGTCGGGTTGTTGGTCGTCGTGATCACGCTCGTGCTCGCCGTTCCCGCGGGGTACGCGCTGGCGCGCCTGTCGGGACGTGTCGGCCAGACGCTCGGCGTTGCGATCTTCTTGACCTACCTGGTGCCGCCGACGCTGTTGTTCCTGCCGCTTTCACGCGTCATCACCGAGCTGGGGCTTCAGGACAGCCTGTGGTCGCTCGTCGTGGTCTACCCGTCGTTCACCGTGCCGTTCTCGATCTGGATCCTGATGGGGTTCTTCAAGACAATCCCGCTCGAGCTCGAGGACGCCGCACTCGTCGACGGATGCTCGCGCCTGAGTGCGCTCCTGCGGGTTGTCTTTCCAATCTCGCTTCCGGGGATCATCACCGTCGTCATCTTCTCGTTCCAGCTCGTCGTCAACGAGTACATCTATGCGATCACGTTTATCTCGCGGTCGTCAGAGCGGACGCTCTCGGCTGCGGTGCCGACGGACATGATCCGCGGCGATCTCTACAACTGGCCGTCGATCATGGCAGCCATCCTCATCCCCTGCATCCCGCTCGCGCTCATCTACAACGCGTTTTTGAACCGCTTCATCGCAGGCTTCACGGGAGGAGCCTTCCGCTAGACCCGATGCCCAAAGGAGGGCACATGGAAGGAGGGAAAGGAAACATGCCGGACGACAACGGCCCGCCAATGTCGGAGGAGCAGCGACTCTCACGCCGCGAGGTGCTGAAGCGGGCGGGCGCGGGCGCCCTCACGGTCGGACTTGCCGGCGCGTCGGCGCCGTACGCGTTCGCCGGTCCGCTGCAGTTCAAGAATCGCCACCTCAAGGGCGACCTGACGATCCTGCAGTGGATCCACTTCGTGCCGGCGTACGACGATTGGTTCAACAAGACCTGGATCAAGCAATGGGGCGAGAAGAACGACGTCCAGGTCACGGTCGACAACATCAACAACGCACAGCTCGACGCACGTGCGGCGGCGGAGGTTGCGGCGCAGAGCGGGCACGACCTGTTCCAAAACCTCCATCCCATGGCCGCCTACGAAGACCAGGTGATCAACCACGCGTCGATCATCCACGAGATCGAGCGGAAGGTCGGGAAGTACGGCTCGCTGGGAAAGCTCAGCACCTACAACCCGAAAACGAAGAAGTACTTCGCCGTCTCGGACAACTACGTCCCGGACCCGGTGGTCTGGCGCCGTGATCTCTGGAACGGCGTCGGCGAGGCGCCTGCGAGCTGGGACCACGTTCGAACGGCCGCACCGAAGCTGAAAGCTGCCGGACATCCGATCGGCATCGGTCAGAACAACGAGATCGACTCGAACATGGCATTGATCGCCTTCCTCATGTGTTTCGGGTCGTTCATCCAAAACGACGAGAACCGCCCGACGCTCAAATCGAAGAAGACGGTCCAAGCCGTCAGCTTCATGGCCGACATCTACAAACGCGGAATGGACCCTGAGATCTTCAGCTGGAACGCAGCGTCGAACAACCAGGGCCTCTATTCCGGCCACCTTTCGATGATCCTCAACGCGATCTCCGCCACACGCACTCCCGAGGATCTCAACCTGCCGTTCGCGGACGACCTCTGGATCTATCCGATTCCGGCCGGGCCGAACGGCAGAGTCGGGCTCGAGCACGTCATGGGCTGCTACTCGATCTGGAAGTTCGCGAAGAACAAGGAGAACGCCGAGCAGTTCCTCGTCGACCTCTGCTCCAACTACAGCCAGGCGACGATCAACTCCAAGCTGTACAACTTCCCGAGCTTCCCCGGCGCGATGCCGTTCTCGAAGATCCGGAAGCTCGCGGCAGCGGACACGCACAAGCCGCGCGGCAAGTACACGATCCTGACGACGATTGCGCAGAAGTACACGCACAACATCGGCTACCCCGGCACGACGAACGCAGCGATCGACGAGATCTGGACGCGAGGGTTGATCCCGCAGATGTTCGCCCAGGTCTCGCAAGGCAAGATGACCGCCCAGGAGTCGGTCAACGGAATCGACCGCGAAGTCCGTCAGATCTACGCCAAGTGGCGAGCTCGGAAGAAGCTCTAAACGTCCGGGGCGGAAGCTGACGCTTCCGCCCCGCGAGCGTCAACCCGCGACAGCCTCCAAGACCCGCTCGGGGATGTCGAAGTTTGCGTAGACCTCTTGGACGTCGTCGTTGTCCTCGAGCTGGTCCATGAGCCGGAGGACTTTCTTCGCGTCGCCCTCGTCGTCCACCTCGACGGTCGTCTTCGGGATCATCGTCAGCTCGGCGGACTCGATCGCGAAGCCGGCGACCTCGATCGCTTGACGCACCGACGCGAGCGCTTCCGGTGCGGAGACGACTTGGAAGCTCGAGCCGTCGAGCGCGACATCGTCCGCCCCGCCCTCCGCGGCCGCGAGTGTGAGCTCGTCCTCGTCAGTGCCGTCGGCGGCAACGAGCACGACGCCCCGCCGCTCGAAGAGCCAGAGGACCGCGCCGGACGCGCCGAGGTTGCCGTCGTTCTTCGCAAAGAGGTGGCGCACCTCGCCGGCGGTTCTGTTGCGATTGTCGGTGAGCGCCTCGACGATCACCGCGACGCCGCTCGGCCCGTAGCCCTCGTACATCACGGTTTCGAACTGCTCGGCGCCGGCGTCGGTGCCGGCGCCCTTCGCGATCGCGCGCTCGATGTTGTCCTTCGGCATGGAGTACGAGCGCGCCTTCTCGACTGCGTTCTGCAGCGCGAGGTTCGCAGCCGGATCGGCGCCGCCCTCCTTCGCGGCAACGATGATCGCGCGGGAGAGCTTCGAGAAGAGCTTGCCGCGCTTTGCGTCAGCAGCGCCCTTCTTGTGCTTGATCGACGACCACTTGCTATGCCCGGACACTCAGTTCCTCTCTGACTGCGTTCAAGAACAGCTCGTGGATGCGTGTGTCGTGCGTCAGCTCCGGATGGAACGCGGCAACGAGGATACGACCCTGACGTGCGAGCACCGGATGCCCGTCGACCTCGGCGAGCACCTCCACCTGCGGCCCGACGTCTTCGATCCACGGCGCGCGGATGAAGACGGCGCGCACCGGCTCGTCGCTGCCGTCCAGGACGAGGTCGGTCTCGAAGCTCGCGACCTGACGTCCGAACGCGTTGCGGCGAACGCGAAAGTCGGCGAGGCCGAGATGCCCCCGGTCGAGCACGATCATCCCTGCGCACGTGCCGAAGATCGGCCGGTCGAACGACCGGATCGCCTCATCGAGGTCGTACAGCCGCATCAGGCGCATGAACGTCGTCGACTCGCCGCCGGGAATGACGAGCCCGTCGAGCCCGTCGAGCTGCTCGGCCTTCCGCACCTCGACCGCGTCCACGCCCAGGCGCAGCAGCATCCGCACGTGCTCGCGGAAGTTGCCTTGGACGGCGAGCACACCGATTCGAAGTCTCTCCCCCATGCGTCCAATTCTACGAACGGCTTGGACACGGACCCGGGCGATGCCCGGGTCCGCGCAGGCGAGCAAGACGTCCGCTTCGAGGCGGTCGCCGCGTGGGTCCCCGTCGTCCTTGGACGAGCACGGAACCGCGACCGACGACGACCTGCCGCAGTGAGGACCCGCTCACGATGCACCGCGCGCGTCGCCTGCGCGCTCCCCTGATGCGCGTCGTTGCGGTCATCTCCGCGGGTGACCCCTGGGCAGCCCGTTCGCGGCCTTCTTGTCCGCGGCGACGCCGAAAGGCCTTCCCGAGGCCGCTTAGACGAGACGTTCCGAGACCCATTCGTAGAGCGGGCCGTCTGCGACCTCGAGGAGGCGAGGCTCGATCACTGCGCCCGCCGCGACGAGCGCCTCGGCGACGTCACGATGGTCGACCGTTCCTCCTCGTGAACCGTGCGCCGCCCACGCGAGCGGCGTGGACTGTGCGGCATCGGAGGGCGCGTTCGGATCGGCGCCCAGCGCGAGCAGCTCGCGCACGAGCTTGGCGTCTCCGACCCACGCCGCGTGATGCAGCAGCGTTCCCGTCGGACTGCCGCCGACGACGCCGGCGAAGCCGACGCCGACGACCTCCGCCACAAGCGCAGCATGGCCGCGTAGCGCAGTGAGGATCAGAGCCTCCTGCGCGTCGACGTCCAGCTCGCGCGGAAGCGTCGTTCGCGGATGTTCGCCGCGAGCGACGGCACCGATGGCGCGATCGTCGTCGGACACGTCCGTCGCGGCGCCGAGTTCCGCGAGCGTCGCCGCCACGTCGTCGCGGCCGCGCAGGACCGCGTGCTGGTAGGGCGTCCGCAACGGAACGTCGCCGCGCCACGTCTCGCCGCCCGGCCGATCGACGTCGGCGCCGTACTCGGCAAGGAGCCGCAGAGCGTCCGGGCCGCGACCCCGACGAACGGCATGCGCGACGAGAGCCCCCTCGTGCGGATCCGCGCCGTGGTCGAGGAGCAAGCGCAGGTGCTCGAGTTTGTCGTCGTCGAGCGCATGCGCAAGAGCGTTCGTGCCGCGCGGGTCGGCTCCGTGCTCGAGCAACAGGCGAAGACATTCCGTGTCGTCGCTCTCGGTTGCGTGGTAGACGGACTCGTTGTCGTTCGGGTCTGCGCCGGCTTCGAGCAGTACACGCGTCAGCGCTGCGTCGTGCACGACGCCGGCGGCGCCGTACACCGCGCTCATGCGTCCGTACTCGTTGACGAAAAAGCCGTTCGGATCGGCGCCGGACGCGAGCAGCTCCTGCGCGAGTTCCGCGCTCGCAAAGCACGAGTGGCAGACGTAGAGGAGCGGCGGCCAGCCGAGCGGCCCGCCGGGCACGTTCGCATCACCGTCCCAACTGCGGCCGAGCGTGAGCGCGACCCAGCGGTCGTCCGCGAGCTCGGGGCGGGCGGCAAGAAGCGCCTCGGCACGGGCACGCCGCTGCTCGACTGCTGCGCGAACGAACGCTTCCGGCGAGGCCTCCAGTGCATGGATGAGTGCGGGCCAGCTCGGGTAGCCGTGCTCGCGTGCGAGCTCGAGCTGCGCGTGGGCGAGCTTCAGCTCGCGCCCCTCTGCGCGCGCTGCGCGAACGCGCTCCTTCGCCTGCTTACGAAGCTGCTCCAGGTTCACGACGACCTCCTCCACGAGGCCCGACGTCCGCGGCTCCGGGCGGGAAGAAGATCGACTGCCTGATGCGGTGCTTCGACGAGGTGGGCTCTGCCCTGCCCGCGGACCGGGTGCGCCCTCGCGCGCGCCGCGAGCCTACCAGCCGCGCGTTTCGAGCAGCTCTTCGGGTGCGAGCGAGCTCGCGGAGATGCCGACCATCGGCTCGCCGAGACCCGCCGAGACGCGCGCGAGAACCTCTGCGTCCTGATAGTGCGTCGTCGCCTCGACGATCGCGCGTGCGCGCTTGTCCGGATCGCCCGACTTGAAGATCCCGGAGCCGACGAAGACGCCGTCCGCGCCGAGCTGCATGCAGAGCGAAGCGTCCGCCGGTGTCGCTATGCCACCCGCGGTGAACGTCACGACCGGCAAGCGCCCGTTCTCGGCAACCCACTTCACGAGCTCGTACGGCGCCTGCAAGTTCTTCGCCTCCGAGTACAGCTCTTCATCGCGCAGAGCGCCGAGCTTCCGGATGTGTCCGAACACCGAGCGCATGTGCGTGACCGCGTTGACGATGTCGCCGGTTCCGGCCTCGCCTTTCGTGCGGATCATCGCGGCGCCCTCTGAGATCCGCCGCAGCGCCTCGCCGAGGTTCGTCGCGCCGCAGACGAACGGAACCGTGAACGTCCACTTGTCGACGTGATGCTCGAGGTCGGCCGGCGTCAGCACTTCCGACTCGTCGATGTAGTCGATCTCGAGCGCCTGAAGGATCTGCGCCTCGGCGAAGTGGCCGATCCGGCACTTCGCCATCACAGGGATCGTCACCGTCTCCTGGATCTCTCGGATCTTCTCCGGATCGGACATACGAGCGACGCCGCCCTGGACGCGGATGTCCGCCGGCACACGCTCGAGCGCCATCACGGCGACCGCGCCCGCCTCCTCGGCGATTCGCGCCTGCTCCGCGTCGACGACGTCCATGATCACCCCGCCCTTGAGCATCTCGGCGAGGCCGCTTTTCACCCGCATCGTCCCGTACTCAGCCATGCGCCCAGCGTACCTCAGCCGAGAACGGCTCAGCTCGAAAGACAGTCGAGCGCGGTCTGCTCGTCGTCTGGCGTCGGCGCGATCGTCCAGCGAAGCACCGCGTTCCGCTTCTCGCGCGTGATGTCGCGGATCCGGATCCGCAACCGTGGCGGGGCAGTGCGCTGGATCGCCTGAAGCTCGAAGTCCGCATCGCCGGGCCCGGCTGCGAATGCGATCTGGAGCTCGTTGTCGCCCTTTGGCTTCAGCGCACGGAGGCCGCCGTACTCGGCCGACGCGATCACGAGGTCGACGCCCTTCTCGGTCGAGACGGTGTAGCCCTTGTCCCGCAGGCAGTCAGCCGTCGGCCCGGGCAGGAACGGCTTCTGCACCGACGAGCCGCCGCAGGCGGTGAGGGCGAGCGGAACGAGCGCGAGGACGAAGGGGGATCGCCGCATCGTGGCGACTCTACAGTGCAAGAATCGCCGCCATGGAGCCATGGTCGCGGTCACTCGCGGGTCGCGTCGACGAGCTCGAGCTCGAGAGCGACGCGCTCCGCGACAACGCGCTCGGCGATCCGCACGTGCGGCCGCTCTGGGTGTCCGTGCCCCCGGCATATGACGCCGATCCCGAGCGGCGGTTCGCGTCCATCTACGTCATTCAAGGGCTGACGGGGCAGCTCGACATGTGGCGCAACCGCTCCGCGTTCCGGCCGAATCCGATCGAGCTCGTCGATGCGCTCTTCGCCGGCGACGACGCGCCGCCCCCCGCGCTCGTCGTGTGGGTCGACGCGTGGACGTCGCTTGGCGGCAGCCAGTTCGTCGACTCGCCGGCGGTCGGGCGCTACCACACGTATCTCTGCGACGAAGTCGTGCCGTTCGTCGACGAGCGATACCGCACGCTCGCCGACGCCGGCCACCGGGGCATCGCGGGCAAGTCGAGCGGCGGCTACGGCGCGATGATCACGCCGATGCTCCGACCCGATCTCTTCGGCGGACTTGCGACACACGCGGGCGACGCGCTGTTCGAGACCTGCTACCTGCCGGACTTCCGCGAGGCGGCTCGCGCGCTGCGGGATTCGTACGAAGGCTCGTTCGACCGGTTTTGGGCCGACTTCCGGTCTCGCGTCGCGTTCACGAAGAGCACCGACCACGTGCTCTTGAACGTCTGGGCGATGGCTGCGTGCTACTCGGCCGACGACGACGGCACGGTTCGTCTGCCGTTCGATCCCACGACGGGTGAGCTCGTTCCGGATATCTGGGAGCGCTGGCTCCGCTGGGACCCTGTGCGGATGATCGACCGCTACGCCGACGCGCTCCGCGGGCTCCGCGCGATCTACATCGACTCCGGCAAGCGCGACCAGTTCTACCTCGACCTCGGCGCAGAGGCGTTCCGCCGCGGCCTCGAAGCGATCGGCGTCACGGACGTCTTCTTCGAGCTCTTCGACGGCACGCACAGCTCGGTCGAGTACCGCTACCCGATCGCGATCCGGTATCTCGCAGAGCAACTCGCCTAGGCGGGCTTTCGCCACACGAAGCCGACGCTCACCGGGTGTCCGCGAAAGCGAGCCCAGCTCGGTTTGAGAGCGACCCACTCGTCGTCGACGACGCGCTCCGCCAGCTCGACGAGCGTCCAACCTGCACCGACGCCGCTCATGACGTGCTCGCTCAGGAGATGAACGTGCGTCTCGATCGCAACGCACTCGCCGTCTTCGGTCTCGAAGTGTGTCGGCATCCCCGAGGCCATGATGAAGTGCGGGTGGAAGCCGACGAGCACGAAGGTGCCGCAGGGCTCGACGAGGCGCCAGGCCTCGCCATAGAGCGGACCGATCTCCGCGAGGTGCTCGTCGACGAGGCACGCGATCGCGAGGTCGTAGGCGTTCGCTTCGAGCCCCGTGGCGGAGACGTCGCCCGCCACGAGCCGCTCGTGCACGCCGCGCTCGCGCGCGACCTCGAGCATCTCGGGCGTCGCGTCCACTCCGTCGATCGCAGAGACGCCGCGCCCGCGAAGCCACGCCGCCGTCCGGCCGGTTCCGCAACCGAGATCGACGGCGCGCGACACGTCCTCCCAGGACACGCTAGTGAGCCTCTCGAGCAAGGCCAGATCCATGGCGTCCTCGACGGTTTGCTCGTAAGTGCCCACCCACTCGCCGTAGCCGGTTCGCACGTCGACGGTGCGGTAGTGGCGCATATCGAATGCGGAGAAGCGAGTCACGATGCGATTATCTCGGCGACGCATCGCCGAGGAGGACCGCCATGACCGACTGGGACAACCCCGAGGAGCCGAAGCTCGACTGGGTGCGCGACCACGTGCGCCGGTACGTCGAGACGAACGGCGACGACGGGCACGAGTGGCGCGGAATCCAGACGCTCCTCTTAACGACGGTCGGCCGCAAGAGCGGCAAGGCACGCCGAACCGCGCTGATCTACGGGCGGGACGGCGACAACTACGTCGTCGTCGCATCGAAAGGCGGCTATCCGAAGCACCCTGGCTGGTACGAGAACCTCGCGGCCAATCCCGAGGTGCGCGTCCAAGTGAAGGACGACGTCTTCCAAGCGCGTGCACGCACGGCGACCGCCGAGGAACGTCCACGCCTCTGGGAGCTGATGGCGACGCGCTGGCCCGACTACAACGCCTACCAAGAGAAGACCGACCGCACGATTCCGGTCGTCGTGCTCGAGCGCGTCTAGCTGAAGACCGGCTCCTCCCAGTCGGGGAAGACTTCGGGCAACCCGGCTGACACACGGTCCGCGAAAACCGGGTCGCGCTTCTCGAGGAACGAGGTCACACCTTCGCGCGCGTCAGCGGAACGACCGCGCTCGTAGAGCGCGCGCGAATCGACGCGATGCGCCTCCATCGGGTGCGACGCGCCGAGCAAGCGCCAGAGCATCTGCCGCGAGAGCGCGACCGAGACCGGCGATGTGTTGTCGGCGATCTCGTGCGCGAGTCCGTACGCAGCGTCCAAGAGCTCCTCCGCCCGATGCACCGATCGCACGAGCCGTCCTGCCAACGCCTCCTGCGCGCTGAAGACGCGACCGGTCGCGACCCATTCCATCGCCTGCGAGATGCCGACGACGCGCGGCAGGAACCAGCTGGAGCAGGCTTCCGGCACGATCCCGCGCCGCGCGAACACGAACCCGAGCTTCGCGCCCTCGGCCACGAGGCGAACATCCATCGGCAGCGTCATCGTGATACCGACGCCGACTGCGTGGCCGTTGATCGCACCGATCACGGGCTTCGTCGAGCGAAAGATGCGAAGCGAGACCTGACCTCCGCCGTCGCGCCACGTCTCCTCCAGCTCGCCGCGATCGAACGTCGAGCCGCCGCCGGAGAGGTCGGCGCCGGCGCAGAACGCACGGCCTGCTCCGGTGACGACGACCACTCGGACGTCGTCGTCGGCGTCGGCGCGGTCGAACGCGGCGATCAGCTCTTCGCGCATCGTCTCCGTGAACGCGTTCAGACGGTCTGGTCGGTCGAGCGTGATCGTGAGGACGCTGTCTGCGACCTCGTAGCGAATCTGCGTGAACTCCATGAGCGGCACCTCCGGTTTCGAGGCCGCCGAGCCTAGCGCGGGCCGGGCTACGCGGCGTCGGCGCTCACGAGGACCGACCGACCGTCGACCGCAACCGTTGTCGCGGCGAGGCCGTGCGACCGGAGCCAGTCGCGAACGAGCTCGAGCACGGTGTCCGAATCGGCAGGGGCCGGCACTTGCACCTGCCAGCCAAGACCGTTCCGTGGAACGACGAGCGGCCGCAGAGGCCGAAGCTCGTCAACCAGCGCGATCGCCGCCGCAGTCTCCGCAACGTCGATCCGGATCTCGCCACTCGATCCGCCCGCATGCGCCCCGCTAGGGGGCGTTCCGTTCATGTGCCTTGCGGCGCCATGCCCTCGTGATCGGCTCCGAACGTCGGTATCGGCGGAGCAAAGCGTGTGAATCCGGGATGAGCGAAAGTGTGTTGGCGCGCCAACGCTTCGGACCACGGCCTCCGCTCCGACGCGCTTCGGCTTTGTCGTTGCGAGCCGACGTACGAGGTTCGCGACGCTTCTCGGCGTCGGCCCGTATGCCCAGACCACGTCCTCGGTGCTCAAGAGATGCTGAGCGTCGACCGTCGAGAGCGTGACCCAAACCTCGGATGCCTGCCAAACATCGTGGAGAGCGATGAGCTCTAGAACGTGGCCGACGCCGGCTCGCGGCGCAGCCGCCGGCTCTAGTAGATCGCGAGGCCGGAGGCCGCGTCGAAGAAGTGGAGGGCACGCTCGTCGACCGCGACCTCGACCGCTTCGCCGTCGCGAATGCGCGTTTCGGGGCTGAAGCGTCCGACGAGCGTTGTCGTTGCGGGGCCCCCGCTCGCCAGTTGCTCGAGAGCACGGTCGTCACCGACGTCCTCTGCGAGCTCGCGCACCTCGTCGGTAACCGCCGGCCGCGCAGCGACCGAGAAATGAACGAGCACCTCCGAGCCGAGCGCCTCGCGTAGCTCCGTTCGGCCGCGAAGCCGCGGTTGCGCGCCGTTTGCGACCAGAGCCGCGTCCTCCAAGCTCTCGGGGCGGATGCCAAGGACGATCGTCCGGTCCGCGTAGGACGCGACGCCGGGGTGCGCCGCCAACGTCTTCTCGGTGAGCTCGATCCGCGTGTCACCGACGACGAGGTCGACCGCGCCGTCTCGTCGCTCGACGTTCGCCTCGAGCATGTTCATCGCCGGACTGCCGATGAAACCGCCGACGAACATGTTCAGCGGCCGGTGGTAAAGATCCTCCGGCGCTGCAACCTGCTGCAGCTCGCCCTTCCGCATCACCGCCACGCGGTCGCCCATCGTCATCGCCTCAACCTGGTCGTGCGTGACGTAAAGGGTGGTCGTGCCGAGATCGTTCTGAAGCTTCTTGATGTCGGCACGCATCTGAACGCGGAGCTTCGCGTCGAGGTTCGAGAGCGGCTCGTCCATCAGAAAAGCCAGCGGCTGGCGCACGATCGCCCGCCCCATCGCCACCCGCTGCCGCTGACCGCCCGAGAGCGCGCGCGGCTTCTTCTGCAGGAGGGCCTCCAAACCGAGGATCCGCACGGCCTCGTCGACGCGGCGCCGGATCTCGTCCTTCGAGACCTTCTTGATCTTGAGCGCGAACGCGATGTTCTCGTAGACCGACAGGTGCGGGTAGAGGGCATAGCTCTGGAAGACCATCGCGATGTCGCGGCTCTTGGGCGTTAATCCATTGACGATGCGGTCGCCGATCCGGATCAGGCCGCCGCTGATCTCCTCGAGCCCCGCAACCATGCGCAGCGCAGTCGTCTTGCCGCAC
The DNA here is from genome assembly GCA_046734795.1 of Actinomycetota bacterium. Taxonomy (GTDB): domain Bacteria; phylum Actinomycetota; class Thermoleophilia; order Gaiellales; family Gaiellaceae; genus JBKPRX01. The sequence continues at coordinate 7,297 of JBKPRX010000007.1, read as the reverse complement.
CCGGAGGGGCCAACCAGCACCATGAACTCACCGTCCTCGATCTCCAAGTCGAGGCGGTCGAGCGCGCGCGTCCCGTCGCCATAGACCTTTGAGGCTGCCTCGAAAGCGACTCTCGCCATCGCTACTGCTTCACCGCCCCACCAAGCGTCCCGCGCACCAGCGCTCGTTGCGAGAGAAGGAAGACGATCGCGACCGGGATGACCGCGAGGAAGGTCGCGAGCGCGAGCTCCGGCTTGAAGATGTTGACGGATTGGCCGCCGCCGCCGACCGCCGGGTTGAACGACGGCGTCGAAGCGAGCAGGTTCGAGAGGCCGACCGTGATCGGGTACTGGCTCGAGTCCGCCAGAACGACATACGGTAGGAAGAAGTTGTTCCAGTTCGCAACGAAGCTGAAAAAGAAGACGAGCGCGACGACCGGCTTCGCGAGCGGCAGCGCGATCCGGCGGAACGTCAGCCACTCGCCGCAGCCGTCGACACGGGCCGCGTCCAGGAGCTCGGATGGGATCGCGGTTGCGTAGTAGATGTAGGCGAGGTAGACCCCGAACGGGAAGAACGAGAACGGCAGGATCACTGAGAAGACGCTGCCGATCAGGTGCAGCGCGTTCAGCTCGAGGAAGATGGGGAGCACGAGCGCTGCTGCGGGCATGATCATCACGACAAGCGTCACCGTCAGGATCACGCGCCGCCCGGGGAACTTGCCGAGCGCGAGCCCGTAGCCGGCAGGGATCGAGATCACAAGGGTGATCGCCGTCGCGCTCAAGGAGTAGATGAGCGTGTTGGCGATCCAGCGCCTGTAAACGTGGTCGCTATACGCATCCAGGTGCTTCCATGCCTGCGCCACGTTGTGAAAGCTGCCGAACGAGAACGGGCTGCTCGTGACGAGAGCGTGGTCGCTCTTCGTCGGCGCGAGGATGAGCCAGAGGACCGGCGCGATGAAGAAGATCGCGAACACCAAGAGTATCGCCGTTCGCACTCCAAGCCCGAGCAGGCGGATCCGCATCAGTCCTCCGTTCTGAAGAGGCCGCTGCGAGTGACGATCAGGACCGCACCGACGAGCCCGATCGCGAGCAGGTCGACGGCAATGGCGGCGGCGCCGTTGAAGTCCGCGTACCGGAAGGCCAGCTGGTAGGCGAGCTGGTTCGAAGACCAGGTGTCGGGGACGAGACCAAAACTGGCGTGTTGCACGATCTCAGGCTCGACGAAGAGCTGCGTGCCCGTCGCGAACGAGAGGATCAGCATGTACGCGATCCATTTGCGGATCAGCGGCAGCTTCAGGCGGAGAGCGATCGTGATCGGACCCGCCCCATCGATCCGGGCCGCCTCCTCGAGGTCGGGCGGAATCGTGTTCAGTGCGCCGTACATGACGACGATCCAGCCGCCCGCACCGGTCCAAAACGCGATCATCGCGAAGATGTAAGGAAGGTTCCCGGGGGCGATCGACTGAGCGAAGATGCTTGCCCCGAGCAGGTCGCGCAGCAGGAAGGCGCCAGGGCTGACGGTCGGGTCGAGCATGAAGAGCCAGATCACGACTGCCGCTGCGCCGGCGAGAGCGCCAGGGATATAGAAGAGGAAGCGGTACGTCGCCGACACACGGTTCGCGCGCCCGTGGAGGAGCAGAGCGAGCCCGACGACGAACACCATCAGCGCGCCGAGCCACACGATCGTGTACACGAGAATGTGCTTCAACGCCGGCATGAAGCGAAAGTCGTCGTACGTTCGGACGAAGTTGTGGAAGCCGGTCCACGCGCCGCTGGCGTTGGTGAACGCGAGGTCGAGCGCGTAGATCGTCGGCGCGATGCCAAAGACGATCAGGAAGGGCAGGTACGGCAGGACGAACGGCAGGCCGCGAGGGACGTGGAGGCCACGCGTTCGCGTGGCCTCCACGTGCTCCGAAGTCGCGGCTGACGAGCTCAAGTCGCTACTTGTTCACGACCTTGTATCCGGCCGCCTTCGCATTGTTCGAGAGACCCTGACCGAGCGCGTCCAGCTGGTCGCTCAGCGACCTCCCCGCTACGAGTTGCGTGACGACTGAGCTCGACCAGACCGGCTGGTCCTGGTAGGAGACCATGCTCCACCCCTTCCAGACGAGTGCTGCGGCCGCCTTCATCGCGACGCCAGGCGGAGCCGCGAAGTAGGGGTCCTTGTTGAGCTTCGCCAGCCAGAAGTTGGCGGCGGGGCCGTACGACGGGTAGCCGGGCGCAATTGCCTTGGCTGCGTTCGCCGTGGTCACGAACTTTACGAAGTCGATTGCAGCCGCCAGGTTCTTCGTGTGTTTCGACACGACCCACGGTCCACCGCCGACCTGCCCAGTCGTGGGCGGCTCGCTTCTCCAGCGCAGCGGCATCGCAGTCGTGATCTGGCCGGCGGGGACCTTCAGCGTCCCGTTGAAGATGTCCTTCGCGTACCACGTCGGGCCGGGCATAAGCAGGATCTTGTCGTCGGCGCCACCAAACTTCTGGGCGAACGCCGGCGTAAAGATGCTCTCTGGCGGGACGACCCCGCTCTTGATCAGCGGATCGAGCAGGCTCGCCATGCGCGTGCAATGAACATCCGCCGAGTTGATGCGAACGGTCTTCGGCGCGACGACCTGCGAGATCGGGCAGCGGTCGGGCCACAGGTAGAGCCAGTGACTGAACGAGTCGCCCATGTTGCCGATGATGTAGCCGGGATGTTCTTTGGCGACCCTCGCTCCGAGCGCCGCCCATTGCTGCCAAGTCGTCGGCACGGTGTAACCGAACTGGTTCATCAGTTTCTTGTTGACGTACAGAACTTCCTGGGCGAGGTTGTCCTGCAGGCAGACGAGGCGGCCGTTGACCGTGCACTGCGTCAGCGACGGCGCCGGCCAGCCCTTGAGAAGCGATGCCGGGAAGACGCCCTTCAGGTTCTGAGCAAAATCGAACGGCGGCTGTGACATCCAGACCGGGTCGTTCGCTTGTTCGGTGAAGACAACATCCGGCCAGCCTTTGCCCGTGCGATTCCAGAGCTGGATCTTCGTCTGCATCGTCGTTGCACCGTTGCCGTCGCCGTCATAGGTGACGATCTTGAGCTTCACGTTCCGGTGCGTCTTCGCATAGAGCTTCGCAACAGGCAGACGCACGGCGTCGACCCAGACGGTGATCGAGCCCGACGGTTTGCGCGAGGCCGCACCGCTCGTCGACGCGACGACCAGCGCGGTCGTAGCCGTCACGACGAGCAGCGCGATCGCTAGCCATCGACGGTTGAGCTTCATGTAGTCCTCCCTCTTCAGTTGGTGGCCAGCATTCGGGTAGTCGTCAGGTCACTTGAGCGACGTTGCGCGAAGCTCGTGGACGAAATCGGGCAGCGCGATGCCCGGCGTCGTCGGGGCCCGCACGAGGCCGTCGGAGCCGACGCGAGACTCGCGAGTTGCAGGATTGGACGTCACGAGCGACTCGTAGTAGGTGCAGTTCGGAATCGCCATGCAGAGGTGCACTGCCGGCTCTGTCGGTCCGTGCACCTCAGCACGGAGGCGGAACGAGTCGGCGAGGTGCGCGATGCGCATCGCGCCGGTGATGCCGCCGCGGTGATTCGCGCTCGTTCGGACATATGTCGCACAACCCGAGGCGATGAAGTCGGCCGTGTTGAGATGGCTTCCGTCGGACGTTTCACCGACGAGCAACGGCACGGCGACGCGGTCGGCGAGCCAGCGATACGCGGTTACGCTGAACTCGCGCATCGGCTCCTCGTACCACCGGTACCCGGCCTCCGCGAGGGCGTGGCCGAGATACTCGGCGCTCGGCAGGTCAAAGCCGGCCGAGCCGTCGTACATCAGGTCGATCTCAGGACCGACGTGCGCGCGAAGTCGCTGGCAGAGATCGGCGTCGGCCCGCGGGTCGCCCCAGCCGTGGAGCTTGATCGCCGTGAAGCCGAGCTCCAGGCATTGATCCGCGACCTCGAGGTACTCCTCGGCCGTCGAGAAGGTCGTCGTCGACGCGTACGCCGGGATCGATTCGCGGTACGTGCCGAGCAGCCGGTGCACGGGAACACCGAGCACACGCCCCTCGAGATCCCAGAGCGCGACGTCGACCACGCCGAAGAGCCAGATCGGGAACTCCTCGGTTCGATCGAGCTCCCACAACCTGTGCCACAGCCACTCGCGCCGGTCGGCGCGCTCGCCCACGAGCTCGTCGCGGAGGACGCGATCGGCGATGTCGGCGAGCATCGGGCCGCTCCACTCGTGGTAGGCCTCGCCGACCGCCCCGTCGTCGGTCGTGATCCGTAGGACCGCTGTCGTTCGGGCTTGAGCAGAGCCGCGGAGACCCCGCCGCCAAGAAAACGGCGGGGTTACCGCGGGGAGGGATACGAGCTCGACGTCGATTGCCGCGATGCGCATCGCGGATGATCATCATACGAATGATCAGCTTTTGTCAAGGGCGGCTTTAGCGCTCCGTCGTTCCTCCCAGGCGGATTCGATGTGAGCGGAGAGCAGCTCGCCGGCAAGCGCGCCGTCGCGCGCGGCGAGCGCAGCGTGGATCGCACGGTGCTCCGCAGCCGTCCGCTCGAGCGCCTCTCTCGACGATGCGGCGGCGGACAGGCGCGGCGCGACCCCGGCGTGCGTGTGGATCGCCCTGACGACAGTCAGGCCGACTTCGTTTCCTGACGCCTTCATCACGATCGCGTGGAATGCGAGGTCGAACGCCCGGAATCGCTCGTAGTCTTCGTACGCGGCCTCCATGCGCTCGATGTTGGCCTCGAGCTCCTCGAGTTCCTCGTCGGTGAGCCGGGTCGCTGCGGCCTGCGCCATCTCGCGCTCGAGCACCCGGCGCACGACGATGAAGTCGTCGAGGAGCGACGTGTCGTAGTCGTATGCAAGCGCAATCCGGATCACGACCGGGTCGAGCAGGTTCCACGCGTCGCGCGGCTGCACGGTTGTGCCGCGGCCCTGCTCGACTCGAACCAGCCCTCGCTCCTCCAGGAGCTTCAGGCCTTCTCGAATGACCGTGCGACTGAAGCCGAACTGGTCGCACAAGGTCGGCTCCGTCGGCAGAACGGCGCCCTCGACGAACATGCCGCCGATGATCCGGCGGCCGAGCTCTTCCAGGACGACGGATGCCAACCGTGCGGGCCGGCGCGACCGGCTGTCGAGCGCGAAATCCACATGCGCGCCAGCCGCGGCGGGAGCACCTTCCATGCGAAACATCATATGTTCTGCGCCGAATGGGGAAACGTGATTCTTGAAAGCGCCATTCCGCGCGCGTCTGTCGCCGTCACCGAGCTCTCGCTCGGCTGCGCGCAGCTCGGAAACCTGTACCGCGAGGTGTCGGACGCCGACGCCCGCGACACGGTCGACACCGCGTGGGCGCTCGGCGTTCGCTATTTCGACACCGCGCCGCACTATGGCCTCGGCCTCTCCGAGCGACGCCTCGGCGCTGCGCTCGCGTCGCGTCCGCGCAACGGCTACGTCCTGTCGTCGAAGGTGGGACGACTGCTCGAGCCGGCAGAGCGAGTTGAGGGGATCGACGACGACGGATTCGCAGTGCCGGCCACTCATCGGCGCGTCTGGGACTTCAGTCACGACGGGATCCACCGCTCACTCGCACAGAGTCTGGAGCGATTGGGACTGGATCGACTGGACATCGTCTTCCTGCACGACGCCGACGAACATTGGGCCGAGGTCTTCGACACGGGGTACCCAGCTCTCGAAAAGCTGCGGACCGAGAGGGTCGTGAGCGCAGTCGGCGCGGGAATGAACGACGCGCGCTTGCTCGCCGATCTGGTTCGCCGAACTGACGTCGACATCGTGATGCTCGCGGGCCGGTACACGCTGCTCGAGCAGGACAGCCTCGAGGACCTGCTTCCGGCGTGCGAAAAGCGCCGCGTCGCGGTCGTCGCTGCCGGCGTCTTCAACAGCGGCCTACTCGCTCGCGCCCACCCGCCGCCGGACGCGAAGTACGACTACGGCGACGCACCGCCGGATCTCGTCGAGAAGGCGCGTGCGATCGCCGCAGTCTGCGAGCGGCACGGAGTGACGCTGCCGGCGGCAGCGCTCGCCTTCCCGCTCGCGCATCCGGCCGTCGTCAGCGTCTGCGTCGGCGCACGCTCGGCCGAGCAGATGCAACGAAATGCGGCGCTCTACGGTCAAGCCATCGCGCCTGATCTGTGGCGCGAGCTGAAAGCAGAACGGCTTCTGCGCGAAGACGCGCCGGTGCCTAACGAATGACGCGCGCCGAGCGACCGGCGACGAGGCGCTCAACCTCGGCAAGGGTGGCCATCGACGTGTCCCCGGGGGTCGTCATCGCAAGAGCGCCATGTGCGACGCCGTACGCGAGCGCTCGTTCCGCGTCGAATCCCTGAAGGAGCCCGTAGATGAGACCCGACGCGAAGGAGTCGCCGCCCCCGACGCGGTCGAAGATCTCGAGTCCAGGCATCGCCGGCCCGACAAAGAATGCGTCCCGCGTGCTGCAGACGCCGCTCCAGTCGTTGACGGTCGCGGTGTGAGCCTCGCGTAACGAGGTCGCGACGAGCGCGAGGTTCGGGTAGCCCTCGAGCACCTCTTCGTGCAGCCGCTCGTACGCGCGAACGTCGAGGTCGGTGTGCGATTCGTCGACGGCGTCGAGCGAGTAGCCGAGCGCCGCCGAGAAGTCCTCCTCGTTTCCGACGAGGACATCGACCTGTTCGACGAGCTCTCGATTCGTTGCCGCTGCCGCTTCCGTGCCGCCGCTCGCGTTCCAGAGAGAGGGCCGGTAGTTCAGATCGAACGAGACGATCGTGCCGTGGCGGCGGGCCGCGGTCATCGCCTCGAGCGCGAGGGAGGCCGTGTCTCGGCCGAGTGCGGCGAAGATGCCGCCGCAGTGAAACCACCGAACGCCGTCGCGCGCGAAGATTGCGTCCCAGTCGACGTCGCCCAGCTTCATCGCACCGGCGGCGGAGTGGCCGCGGTCCGAGCAGCCGAGGGCGCCGCGCACGCCGAAGCCTCGCTCGACGAAGTTGAGGCCGTTGCGGACGCCTCGCCCGACGCCGTCATAGGAATGCCACGAGACATACGTCTGCTCGACACCTCCTTGCAGGATCAGATCCTCGAGCAGACGGCCCACGGGGTTGTCCGCGAACGCGGTCACGATCGCGGTTCGGAGGCCGAAGCAGCGGCGCAGTCCCCGCGCGACGTTGTACTCGCCGCCGCCTTCGGAGACAGCGAACGTGCGCGTCGTCGCGATCCGGCCGTCACCCGGATCGAAGCGCAGCATGACCTCGCCGAGCGCCACGAGGTCATAACGGCAGTCCTCGGCGGGCCTGAGCGCGAGCACGCTCACGCCGGCACCGCCGCGCTCTGGTCGACTGC
>JBKPRX010000006.1:0-33541 GCA_046734795.1 Actinomycetota bacterium | reverse complement strand
CAACCGCTGGCCCTAATGCGCCGATCGCGGTCCGACAAAGCGCAGCGGCCGAATGAATCTGAGAGCGGGTGGCGGGGATCGAACCCGCGTAACCAGCTTGGAAGGCTGGGGCTCTACCACTGAGCTACACCCGCACGGTCGCGAAGGGTAGCTCGGGAGGAATCGAGCGGGCGGCGCGGTCCACGACGCGCCGCCCGCTCGCTGCTACGCCGCCAGCAAGCGCTGGAAGAACGACCGGTAGCGCGTAAGCGCGAGCCGGAGGTCTTCCGTCGAGACCTCGTCGCCGCGGTCCCAGTGCTGCTCGAGCTGCTCGCGCTGCTGCGCGAAGCCCTGCGTCAATCGCTGCATCAGGTCTTCGACGAGCTTGTCCGCTCGTTCGACCGCAACTCGCGGCTCGTCGACGAACGCGGCCTGGACCTCGCGCCAGCGGCGGTCGAAGTCCGAGCTCGCCTCGTCGTCGAGCAGCGGCAGCGTCGCCTGCTCCGACTGAGCCTGCGTCGCCGCCTCTGCGTCGGGACGGCCTCCGACAGTCGAGGCCTCGTCCCGGCCGTCTCGCTCGAGCGGCGCGTCGGCATCAGCCAATGCGTCCGCCCGGTTGTCCGTCTGCGGCACTGTCTCTTCGCGTTCCATCAACGTCGCACCTCGTCGCGTCGACCGTCGACACGATCGTCCGCGTACTCGGGCTCTTGATCACGCGAGATCGGTCGATCGCTGTCGGTCTCGAGGAGCTCCTCGAACAGTGCGCGGTAATGCTGCATGCCCTGACGCAGGTCCTCGGTGCTCGCCTCGTTGCGCGCGCACCGGTCTGCGATGTCGTGTCCAGCTCGGTAGTTCTCGACGACGCGCGGGTGATCGACGGACACGTCGGCCGCCCGCTGCTCGAAGTCGTCGACCGGGTAACCGCGCTCGCGCATGACGGCGATGATGATCCCGTCGGCGCTTGCGATCGACGCCGCAGGCGCATCCACGAACTGCGCCTGCACGTCCTGCCACGAGCTCAGGTAACGCTCGCGCGCGGCGGGACTGAGGGGCCTGATGTCGAGCTCCTTGCGTCGTTCCATTCGCTGCTGAAGCTCGGCCTCGGCCTCGCGCCGGTCGTCGCTCGAGTCGACTGCACGTTCGTATTCGGGACCGAAACGCTCACGCAGCTGCGCGGTCCGCGCACGGCGCCGCGAGGCGATCGCCCCTGCGACCACGATTGCGACGAGGACGACCGCCGCGACCGCAATCAGAATCCAAGCCCACGTTGGCACGTGAAACCACCACCTTGTCTCGATCGACATGTGCGCCGCGGTTCGGCGACGCTGAAGAGACAACGCAGAAGGCGCCGCCGCGGATGCTGGTGGAACTGCTCTAGCGGCTCAGGCTCGTCAGCGCATTGACGGTGAAGCGGCGCAGGCGAGCATCGGTCAGGCCCGTGAGCGAGAGTGCGTACGAGCCCGCGGCGAAGACGGTCGCTCCCGAGGCGGCCCGGTAGCGGATCGCCGGCGCAAAGTTCCGTTGGAGTGTCGATGTCCAGAACGTCGTCACCGGATAGGGCAGGCAGCCCTCGGGAGCGGCGATGTCGGCCTCGCCCGCGACGGCGGAGAACGTGTCGCCGGCCTTGAAGCCGGTTCCGGCAAACCACGGATCCTGAAGCGCAGCGTCGTTGATGCGGAACTCCCGCGGGAGTGTTGCGATGTTGTCGACAAACTGCGTGCCGAGGATCTGGCATTGCGGCCGCGGGGGACGCAGCTGGCCGAACTTCACCGTCTTGTCCGCCTCACTCGGATTCGGGTCGGCAGTCGCTGAGCGGTATTCGACGAGCGTCCGGTTCGCGTCCTCGTAGCGGATCTGCCAGTCACCGAAGTTCCCGCCGAAGAAAGCGAGATTCACGCCGCGGTCACGAGCCGCTTCGTATGCATCTCGCATCTGGCGGCTCCAGTACTCGTTGTGACCGGTGACGAGCACAACCTTGTGGCGCAAGAGCTCGCCCGGACGCTCCTGCACGTCCACGTCTGTCGCGTACGACAGATCCAGGCGGCGCTGGCTTTCGAGGAACATGATCAGCCGGATCTCGTAGAACCAGAGCTCGGCGGCGTACGGCCGGTCGAACGAGACGTGATTCGCCGAGACGCCGCCGGTGCTGTTGAAGTTGTAGAGGCTCTTGCCGCCCCAGTTGTTGTAGGCCTCCTCGGTGTTCGCGTCGCTGATCACGAGGATCTTGCTCGGCTTCGCGTTCGCGGGGTCGCGCACGATGAACGGGACGACCGCCGAGTGGCCCGTGCCCGGCCACTGCCTGGGATTCGTCCAGAGGACGAGCTTTGCGACGTAGAGACCGGTGACCCAGCTCGTGGGTATACGCAGGACCGTCGTCGCCGGCCACGTGAGCCGGAGGAACCCGGTCTCGGTTGCCGGCTCTGGAATCGCCTGCGTCGTTCCTTTGAGCGAACCGGTGCACACTGGGATGCAGCGCATGAGGCGCCCGCCTTTGCCGCGGTACCAGCCGAGCCGGTAGATCTGGATCTGGTAGCGCGCAGCCGGCTTGACGCTGACGTGCAGGTGGAGTGACTGCCCCGGCGTCAGGCTCGTCTCCGACGCGTAACCCTCGATCTCATGGTCGCGTCCGTTCGGGGAGAGCGGCTGCCACGCGGCAATGCCCGGCTTCGCGCTCTCTGTGACCGGATCGCCGCCGACGCTTGCAATCTGCCCTTTCGTCGTCGCCGAGGTCGCTGTCGCGATGCACGTGACGAAGACGCCCGCTGCGACGGCAGCAAGTAGCAAGTGCCGCCGACGGGCATTCGTACGCAGGCTGGAGCCCGCTCCGCAGTCGTCCGTGCCCATCCCCCGAAGACTCGCACCGTCTGGGCCGAATTCGACCCCCCGAAGGCCCAGGAACGGAACGGACTCCGTTCCTGCAAACGTTTGCCGCTGCTCGCGCGCCTCGGTATGGTCTCGGCCATGGCGCGCGTTCTTCAGCCGGTCTCCGCCTCTGAGGCTCTGCTCGCGCCCGCCCTCCTCCTTCCCCGCTAGGGGAAGCGAGCGACTCGACATACCGCCCCGCGCTCCCGCATTTCGGGAGGAGTACGCCTTCAGGAGGAGGATTGAGTTCGCATGACGATGCCCCATTGGAAGTACCGCACTTACGACACGGTCGAGCTGCCTGACCGCAGGTGGCCCAACGTCGTCGTCGACCGCGCGCCGGTCTGGTGCTCGACCGACTTGCGCGACGGCAACCAGGCACTCGTGAAGCCGATGGACTCGCCGCGCAAGCAGAAGATGTTCGACCTGCTCGTGCGACTCGGTGTGAAGGAGATCGAGGTCGGCTTCCCGTCGGCTTCGAAGACGGACTTCGACTTCGTGCGGCGGCTGATCGAGGACGACCTGATCCCGGACGACACGACGATTGCCGTGCTGACGCAAGCGCGGCCGGAGTTGATCGAGCGCACGTTCGAGTCGATCGAGGGCGCACGGCGCGCGATCGTCCACCTCTACAACTCGACGTCGACCACACAGCGGCGGGTCGTCTTCCGCCTCGACAGAGAGGGCATCACGCAGCTCGCCGTCCGAGGCACGGGCCTCTGCAAGCAGCTTGCCGCGGGCATGGGCGAGACGCACGTGGTCTTCCAGTATTCGCCGGAGAGCTTCCATCACACGGAGCTCGACTTCGCGCTCGAGATCTGCGAGGCGGTTGCAGAGGAGTGGGGGCCGACGCCGGACGAGAAGATGATCGTCAACCTCCCGACGACGGTCGAGCAGTTCCCGCCGAACGTCTACGCCGACCGGCTCGAGTGGTTCGGGCGCAACTTCTCGAGACGCGACTCGGTCATCCTCTCGATCCATCCGCACAACGACCGGGGCACGGCTGTCGCAACCGCCGAGTTGGGCTTGATGGCAGGCGGCGAACGCGTCGAGGGGACGCTGTTCGGCAACGGTGAGCGAACTGGCAACGTCGACTTGATCACGATCGCGTTGAACCTGCTCACGCAAGGCGTCGACCCGAAGCTCGACCTCTCGCAGATCGACGATGCCGCGAGGATCGTCGAGGAGTGCAACGAGCTGCCGATTCATCAGCGGCACCCGTACGTCGGCGAGCTCGTCTATACGGCGTTCTCCGGGTCGCACCAGGACGCGATCAAGAAAGGGATGTACGCGCAGGAGCGGTCAGCGTCGGAAGCCTGGGACGTTCCGTACCTCGCGATCGACCCGATGGACGTAGGTCGCGACTACGAGGCAATCATCCGCGTCAACTCGCAGTCGGGAAAGGGCGGCGTCGCGTACCTGATGGAGACCGACCACAATCTCGAGCTGCCGCGCGGATTGCAGGTCGACTTCGCACAGAAGGTTCAGGCGATCACCGACGAGCGCGGTGACGAGCTCACTTCGAGTGAGCTCCTGACCCTCTTCGAGGAGCACTACCTCGCGTATGCGCAGCCATACGAGCTCGTCTCGTATTCGCACTCTTCCGACGGCGAGGAACGTCTCGCGGCCAAGGTTCGCGTCGACGGGCTCGAGCACGACGTCGAGGGGACCGGGAACGGACCGATCGACGCACTCGTGGACGCGTTCGCGCGCGAGTTCGGGATCGCGATCAAGATCCGCGACTACCACGAGCACGCGATGGCGAAGCGTGCGGACGCGAGCGCCGCGGCGTATGTCGAGGCCGACGTCGACGAGGATCCCGTTTGGGGTGTCGGCATCCACTCGAGCATCGTCACGGCGTCGCTGCGCGCGGTCGTGAACGCTGTCAACCGCTCGCTCGCACTGCGCGCGCAGGCGGCGGAGGCGCTCGCCGCGTTCGACGCAGGTTCCTGACGGTTACGGTGCCGCGGTGATCGACGACGACCGCGGCCCGGAGCCCGGTGAGAGTCCAAAGGAACGGCACGACCGCGAGCTGATCGAGCTTCTGAACGAGCTGCGCGTCGCCTTGCCGGGCGTGCAGGTGCTCTTCGCGTTCTTGCTCGCGGTGCCGTTCGCGAACGGCTGGACACGAACCGACGATTTCCAGCGCGACGTCTTTTTCGTTGCGTTCCTCGCGACAGCGGTTTCGTCTGCATTTCTCATCGCACCGAGCGCATACCACCGGTTGCGCTGGCGAGTCGAGAACAAGGGCAAGATCGTTTCGCTGTCGAACGGCCTCGCGATCGCGGGCCTGTTCTTCTTGGCCGTCTCGATCAGCTCCGTCGTGCTCCTCGTCACGGACTTCATCTTCGACCGGACGACCGCGGTTGCGACAACGGCTGCCATCGTGGCCGTGTTCTTCGCGCTCTGGTACGGCCTCGCGGGGTTCGCGTGGCTGCGGAGCCGCGACTAGGCGAGCGCGACGCGCTCGATCACGACGTCGTCGCGCGGTTTGTCGCCGGCGTCCGTCTCGACGCCTTCGATCGCATCGACGACCTCCATGCCGCTGACGACACGGCCGAAGACCGTGTGCTTTCCGTCGAGCCACGGGCACGCGTCGGCAGTGACGACGAAGAACTGGCTGCCGTTTGTGTTCGGCCCGGCGTTCGCCATCGCGAGCGCGCCACGCTCCACCTTGTGGTCGTTGATCTCGTCGTCGAACGTGTAGCCGGGCCCGCCTCGGCCGGTTCCGGTCGGATCGCCGCCCTGGATCATGAAGCCGGGAATCACGCGATGGAAGATGACGCCGTCGTAGAAACCGTCGCCGGCGAGCTTGCGGAAATTCTCGACCGTCTGCGGCGCGTCGTCGTCGAAGAGCTCGACCTCGAGCTCGCCGTGATTCGTGTGCAGGGTCGCCTTCGACATCAACGCAGCTCTTCCGCGAGCGGCTCGATCGAGCCTGCGGTCGGCTCGAGCGTACCCGACTCGAGACCTTGCTTGATCTCGCGGGCGAGCTGACGCGCCTCGCTCGTCTGGGCGGCGTCCAAAACCGTCGTCACCGCCGCGAGATGCTCGCCGTCGCTCGCGAGCTCGAGAGTGACGGTGTCGAGCTCCCGCGGAGCGATGTACGAGTCCTCGGCGACGCCGACGCGAATCTCGACCGTGCGGCCGTCCGGCAGCGTCGCGAGCTCGTGGATCGGATCGCCGCGGAGGCTCACGCGGCGCTTGTTACAGGAGGAAGCGCGCCCGAAACCCCGTACACCCCGTAAGCATGATCGAACGCATCGTCCTTTTCCGGGCGCGGACGATCTTCGGCGCCCTCGGAATCCTGCTCCTCGTCCTCGTCGTGCTGTGGATCCTCTGGATCGCGCGGCACATCCTGACCTGGGTGCTCATCTCGCTCTTCCTCGCGCTCGCGCTCAACCCCTTCGTCGACTGGCTCCAGCACCGTGGGATCAAGCGCCGCGGAACCGCCGTGGCGGTCGCGTTCCTCGTTGCGCTCGGAGCGATCGCCGGACTCGCCGCGCTGTTCATCCCGACGATCGTCGACCAGGTGAACAACTTCGCGCACAAGGTTCCCGACTACATCGACGACCTGACGAAAGGCAGAGGCAGGCTCGGGTTCCTCGAGACGAAGTACCACATCAGGGAGCGGGTTCAGGACGCGATCGAAGGAGGCGGAGTCAAGAAGGTCGTCGGCATCGGCGGCGGCGCGGCCCTCGCGGTGACGAAGAGCGTCCTGACGACGATCGCAGCTGTCGTGACGATCGTCTTCATGACGTTGTTCATGCTGCTCGAGGGGCCGAGGTGGATGGATCGCATCTTCAGCCTGGTGCCGGAGCAGCAGCAGCCACGGTGGCGGAACGTCAGCTACGACGTTTACCGAACGGTTGGTGGTTACGTCACCGGAAACCTGTTCATCAGCCTGATCGCAGGCATCGCATCGGGGACGGTTCTCTACGCGGTCGGCGTGCCGTTTGCGGTCGCGCTCGGACTCGTCGTCGCGCTGCTCGACCTGATCCCGCTCGCGGGCGCCACGATCGCAGCGATCATCGTCGTGCTCGTCGCGCTCGCGGCTCAGGGGCTGACCGCAGCGATCATCGTCGCCATCTTCTTCATCGTCTACCAGCAGCTCGAGAACCACATCCTTCAGCCCGTCGTGTATGGACGGACGGTGCAGCTCTCGCCGCTCGCCGTGCTCGTGTCGGTATTGATCGGCGCCGAGGTCGCCGGCGTACTGGGCGCGCTCGGCGCGATTCCGATTGCCGGCGCGATTCAGGTGCTCATCGTCGACTGGCAGCGACACCGCCGCGAGGCGATCGTCGAGGGCGTGCCGGGGGCCTCTCCAGAAGCGCCCTGAGCAGGTTTTTCTAGATTACGACCCATAACAGCACCAATAACAGCGGTGGGTCTAGTTATCTTGCCAAATAGTCCTTTCGGGGGATGCGACGAAACTGGATCAGCCCGATTCTCGCACCATGCTGCGCAGATGGGGGATGCTGCTCGCAGCGGCAGTGCTCGCTGTGTCCGTGGTCGCATCGGCGCCCGCGCGCTCCACGTCGCCCGCAAGCAAGAGAGTCGCTCTGTCCTCACTCGAGGTCGGAGTGCTCGGGCAGATCAACCAGCTGCGCCGGTCGCGCGGTCTCGCACCCCTTCGGATCTCCGCGCCGCTCACCGCGGCCGCCCGACAGCACTCGCATTCGATGGCGGCGGGCGGCTATTTCAGCCACGACTCGGCTGACGGAAGCGATTTCTGGATTCGCGTCAAGCGCTACTACGGCCAAGGCCGAAGCGGCTACTGGTCCGTCGGCGAGAACCTCCTGTGGTCCTCACCCGACATCGCCGCAGACGCTGCGCTGAAGATGTGGCTCGACAGCCCGCCGCACCGCGAGAACTTGTTGACCGCGCGCTGGCGCGAGATAGGAATCTCGGCCGTACACGTCGCGTCTGCGCCGGGAACCTACGGCGGACACCCGGTCACGATCATCACCACGGACTTCGGCGTCCGTCGGTAGACGACACCTCGCGGCTCGTCCGTTCCGGGTGATGCGCTCGCGCTTGTCGCCGCGAGACCCTGCCTGCGGTGACCGGCGACGCGCGAGTGAGTGTGCGAACCGGCTTACGGCTGGTCGCCGCCGGAGCACTGGGTGTCGCAACCGCGGCACTTCTGACGTCCTGCGGAGAAGGCGGCGCGGGTTCCGCGCTTGCGACGCGCACCAGCGGGACGCGAACGACTCCGACGCTGCCCGCGACGCGGACGGCACCCACCGCACCTGCCGCCTCGACAGAGGTCACGACGACCGAGGTTCCGACGACAACGGAGATCGAGACCACGACGGAAGCGGCCACCACGACGACTGCGCCCGAAGAGACGACGACGACCGTGGTGGTGACACGGACGACGCGGACGCTGACGCAACCGTCCACCCCGGAAACCGTCACCGTCGCCGAGACCCAAACGGTCGTCGCCGCGCCGGCGCCGACGACGACCGCCACCACATCCGCGACGACGACAACGTCGGAGGGAGTCAGTCCCGCCGGCGCCGCAGCCGTCGCTGCGGCAGCTTCAGACGAAGAGGAAGACACGACCGACTGGGGCTGGGTCGCGTTCGGCATTCTCGCCGGCGCGGTCGTCATCGGCGGGATCGTCTGGTGGATCCAACGACGCCGGAGAAACAAGGGCGGCGGCGAAGCTCCGCCCGCGGCGGACCTGTCGCCGTAGTCGCGCGCGCCGTAGCAGCGCGACCCACCGTTACCCTTGCCCGCGAGCGCCCGTAGCTCAGTGGACAGAGCAGCGGACTTCTAATCCGCGGGTCGGAGGTTCGAATCCTCCCGGGCGCGCCTTCGACGCTCACGCACCGGTGATCGCCGGCCCGATCGATCACGTCGTACGCGATTGCGAGATCGTGACCCGCCGAAGCTAAACCTCTCTCGGCTCTTGAGTCTCGTCCGCGGAGCCTGCGATGCTCACCGCGTTACCACGATGGAGGTAGGCACACCGTGAATAGTTCGAGATCCGCCGGTCAGGTTCGAGGCGTCGCGTTCGTGATCATCCTGTCGATCGTCACGTTCGGCATCTACCAGCTGTACTGGTTGTACAAGAGTTACGCAGAGATCAGGGCGTGGCGCGGGCAGGGCGTCAACGGCATCGTCGGATTGCTCCTGTCGCTCGTCGTCGTCGGGATCTTCCTGCTTCCGTCGTACATCGGTCGGATGTTCAAGGAGCGAAGCGGCAGCGAGACCGCGCCGATCAGCGGCTGGACAGGCTTGTTCGTCCTCGTGCCATTGGTGGGCGGGATCATCTGGCAGTACCAGATCCAGACGAAGCTGAACGAGTTCTGGGAGGCGGAGACGCAGGGCGCTCCGGGCGCAGGCCAGGCCGCGACCGCCTGACGCGTCTGACCCGAAACTGGCCTAGCCGAAGCTGAACGTCCGTCCTTCGAGAAAGACCGCGAGCTGGCTCGAGCGCGCGAGGAGGCGGCCGTCCTCGCTCCAGACTTCGCCGTCCTCGCGGAAGTAGCCGTCGGCGGAGCCCGGCGCTTCGAACATCGTCAGGAACCAGGTATCGGCTGCCAGCGTGTCGGTGCGGCCGAGGAAGTTGACGGTGAGCTCGACGGTCGTCGTCGGGATCCGTTCTTGGAGCGTGACGAATACTGACGGCATCCAGGTGTCCGTAAGCGCGGTGATCAGCAGGTGATCCGGGTTACGCGGGTCGACCGGGCGAATCCAGCCACCGGTGCGCGGGTCGCCGCCGGTTCGCGGCGCGCCGACCCCGTAGCGGAGCTCGTAGTGGCGCGCGAACGGCGGCGCGAATGATTGCGCGCGCTCCGACGGGCCGCGCAGCTCGCTGGGCGGCGGAACGTCCGGCATCGTCGCGCCGCCGAGCTCCGGCCCGCGGCGATCGCGTCCGAGCGCTGCAACCGCGAGCGCGACGATCCTTCCGTCTTGAACCCCGCGCGCGCTCACGGTCGCGAGGCTGCGGCCCATCCGCTCGACGGTCGTTTCCACGAGCAGCTCGCCCGGCTCGCCGCGCGTGAGGAAGTGCGTCGTCAACGTGCGTGGCGTCAGCGCCGTGTCGGCAACTTCCGCCTGCATCGCGCGCAGCATCTGTGCGGCGAGGTGCCCGCCGTGCGGACCCGCGCCGAACCACTTCGGGTCGAGCGGCGTCAGCCACCGGTGCTCGCCTGCCGGCTCGACTGCGGTCGCGACGTCGAACGGGTGCGCATCGGCCACGCTCGCATCCTCGCTGCGGCGAGGCGCGATCTGCGTCAGTCGTTTGTGAGTGCGACCGGAAGGCCGAGCCGCTCGAACAGGTCCGGGCGCTGCCGGAAACCGGTGATGCTCACGATCCGCTCACCGTCGATCGCGAAGACCATGAGTCCGTACGCGTCGAACCGGCCGCGACCGCCTTCGTCCGCGTACGCCGCGAGTGCCGGTTGCCCGTTGGCGCGTGCAGGAACCAACCTGATCCGGTCGAGCCGTCCTTCGAGGGGCTGCGTTGCGAAGAATCCGGCGATTGCTTCCGCGCCCTTGATGCGAACGCGCTCGGGCGGCATCGTCATCAGTGCGCCCTCGGCGAGCACCTTGACGAGACGCTCGACGTCCACGGCGTCCCACGCGGTCTGAAACTCGCGCATGACACTCGCCTCGACCGAAGGAGCGGCAACGTTGTCGCGTGCGAGCGCTCCTTCCCGTCGTTCTCGCGCGAGCCGGTCGCGTGCGCGTTGAAGTGCGCTGTTCACCGCTGCGGTCGAGTCGTCGAGAAAGGTCGCGACTTCGCTCGCCGACCAGTCGAGCACGTCGCGAAGGAGAAGGACCGCGCGCTGCTTCGGCGGCAAGAGCTGGACTGCCGCCACGAACGCGAGCCCGATCGTCTCGCGCTCCTCGGCTGTTGCAGCCGGCTCGTCGCTGCTTCCCGCGGGTTCCGGGTATGGCTCGACGTACGCGAGATCGTCTCGACGCCCGCGCTGCTCCAGCATCCGCAGCGAGACGTTCGTCGCGATCCGGTAGAGCCACGCACGCACCGGCGCGCGCGGCTCGAACCGGTCGAGGCCGCGCCAGGCGCGGAGCATCGTCTCCTGGAGTGCGTCGTCGGCGTCGTGGAGCGAGCCGAGCATGCGGTACGCGTGCCGGTGCAGCACATCGCGATGCGGCGAGGTGAGACGGACGAAGGCTTCTTCGTCCCCGGCTTGCGCAGCGGAGAGAAGCTCGCGGTCCTCGAGCTCCGGCATCGTCACGTCTTCGCCGGCGGCATCGGTCCACCAAGCTCCCACCACGGTGACGCCTCGAACGTGCCGGGTGCGCCGCCGAGCGCGATGAAGCGCACGCCGTTCGGTCCGGGCACGATCTTCCGTTTCTGGTCCACGCCGACGCGCACCATCATCCCGGGCTCCAGCTGGATGCTCTCACCGTCGGCGACGAGCGTCGCAGAACCTTCGACAGGGATATAGACCTCTTCCTGGTTCGGGTCGATCGCGTTCGCGCCGTGGTTGTGCTCGGGATAGCCGTCCCAGTTCGGCGGCAGCGTGAAGACCTGCATCCCGACGGACGTGACGCCGAGCGTCGCACGTGCACGACGCGCCACGCCGCCGAACATCGGCTCCATCTCATCGAAGGTCGCTGCAGTTACGTCAGCCATGGTTGCCTCCTCGCGGATCGGTTGCATCTCTTCAATCCGCGTTCGGGCTCGGACTCATCGGTCGGACGTCAGTCGCCCGACGCCAATCGCGCGAGGGCGTCGCCGCTGAAGCGATAGACGATCCAGTCGTCCATCGCCTCGCCGCCGTGCGCGCGATAGAAGTCGATCGAAGGCGTGTTCCAGTCGAGCACGGCAAGCTCGAAGCGGCCGCAGTCGCGCTCGACCGCGACGCGCGCGACGGCCTGCATCAGTGCGCGTCCGGTGCCGCGACCGCGTTCGCTCTCTTCCACGTAGAGATCCTCGAGGTAGAGACCGCGGCGCCCGGTCCACGTCGAGAAGTTGTGGAAGAAGAGCGCCAGGCCGACGACGCGTCCGTCGCGTTCGGCCAGCAGGGCTTCCCACGGCGGCGGGTTCTCGCGCATCTGCGCGGCGAGCGACTCGGGCGTCGCCTCCACCGCAGCGGGCTCGCGCTCGTACTCGGCCAGCGCGCGGATCAGCCGGTGGATCTCGGCTGCGTCGTCGGGACCCGCGGCGCGGATCGCGAGGCTCACACGCCGCTCCCGGGGATCGGGAAGGCCGCAGTGAGCTCGGCGACCTCGCGACCGATGCGCCCGAGCGTCTCCTCGTCGTCTCGCCTCGCGGCTTCGACGCCTTCGTCGATCCACGCTGCTATCACCCGCATCTCGAGCTCGCCCATGCCGCGCGTCGTCACCGCCGGCGTGCCGAGCCGGATTCCCGAGGGGTCGAACGCGGTTCGCTGCTCGAACGGCACTGTGTTGAAGTTCGTCGTGATGCGCGCGCGGTCGAGCGCTTTCGCGGCGACCTTGCCGGTGACGTCCTTCGACGTGAGGTCGACGAGGATCAGGTGGTTGTCGGTTCCGCCGGAAACGAGGTCGAAGCCGCGCTCGAGCAACGCTTCGGCGAGCGCCTGCGCATTCGCGACGATCTGGCGGGCGTAGTCCGCGAACTCGGGCCGCATCGCTTCACCGAGCGCGACCGCGATCGCCGCAGTGGTGTGGTTGTGCGGTCCGCCTTGCAGACCCGGAAAGACAGCGCGGTCGACCGCCGGTGCGTGCGTCTCGTCGCACAGGATCATCGCGCCGCGCGGACCGCGCAGCGTCTTGTGCGTCGTCGTCGTGATCACCGGAGCATGTCCGACCGGTGACGAGTGCGCCCCGCCCGCGATCAACCCGGCGATGTGCGCAACGTCCGCAACGAGAAGCGCATCGACCTCGCGCGCGATCTCGGCAAATGCCGCGAAGTCGATCTCGCGCGGGATCGCCGTGCCACCGCAGAGGATCAGCTTCGGCCGTTCGCGCAATGCGAGCTCGCGCACCTCGTCGAAGTCGATCCGGCCCGTGTCGCGCCGCACGCCGTACCCGATGGGACGGAACCAATTCCCGGTGATCGACGCAGCGCCTCCGTGCGTGAGGTGGCCGCCCATCGGGAGCGACATTCCGAGCACCGCGTCGCCCGGTTGCAGATACGCGTAGTAGACGGCGAAGTTCGCGGGCGAGCCGGAATAGGGCTGCACGTTCGCGTGATCGATGCCGAAGAGCTGCTGCGCGCGCGCCGCCGCGAGCGGCTCGAGCTCGTCGACGATCTGCTGGCCTTCGTAGTAGCGCTTGCCCGCGTACCCCTCGGAGTACTTGTTCGTGAACACGCTGCCCATCGCGTCGAGTACCGCACGCGAGACGTAGTTCTCCGACGGGATGAGCGAGATCGTCCCGGCCTGTCGGTCGAGCTCGCGTTCGAGGAGCGACGCGACTTCGGGATCGACGTCGGAGACGAAGGGATGGACGGCCGGCCGGCTTGCAGTTTGTGCGCTCATGAGCACCTCCTCACGACGGTGACGCCCAGGCGCGCGGCTGGCTCAGGCTGCCGCTCCCCGGTGGTGCTCCACCTTGTCCGCGCCAGTCACGGCAGCCGGGCGAGTGTACCGCGGGCGGATCCGGGAACGAAGACGGAGTAACCGATCCGAGGAGGTTCACGCGTGGCGGGAAAGCTCGAAGGCAAGAGAATCGCGATCCTCGCGGCCGACATGTTCGAGCGCGTTGAGCTCGAAGAGCCGAGGAAGGCGCTCGAGGAGGAGGGTGCGACAATTGAGGTCATCTCGATCGACGAAGGCCAGATTCAGGGCTTCGATCATTTCGATCCGGCGAACAAGGTCAAGGTCGATCGGACGGTCGAGGAAGTAAGCGTCGCCGACTACGACGCGCTCCTCATTCCCGGCGGTGTCGGCAATCCGGATCAGCTGCGCGGCGACGAGAACGCAGTGCACTTCGTGCGCGAGTTCGGCGAGTCCGGCAAGCCGATGGCAGTGATCTGCCATGGGCCCTGGATGCTCGTGGAGTCGGGTCTTGCGCGCGGTCGCACGCTCACGTCATGGCCGACGCTGCGCACCGACATCGAGAACGCGGGCGGCGAGTGGGTCGACAAGGAGGTGGTCGTCGACAGCGGGATCGTCACGAGCCGCAAGCCCGACGACATTCCGGCGTTCAACCGCAAGATGATCGAAGAGTTCGCCGAAGGCGTGCATGAGCCGCGTGTCGTGAACGCGGCTGCAACTCCGTCGTAACGCGCGCCTCGCACCTTGCGCGCGCTATCGCCCCGCGAACGCCTCGCTAGGATGAGCGGCGTTCGCGGTGGCGGTAGCTCAGTTGGTAGAGCCCCGGGTTGTGGTCCCGGTGGTCGGGGGTTCGAGTCCCCTCCGCCACCTGGCGCGTAGCGCCATGTCCGCGAAGTCAGTGGAGGGGGACTGGGGGAACCGGGAGGTTCCCCCAGCTCCGGAAGCAGCGCGTCCGCGTAAGCGGACCAGTGCGGGGGGTTCGGGAGCGGGAGGTTCCCCCGGGGTGCTGCACCAGCTCGCGCGTTCGCGAGCGGACCAATGGAAGGGGCCGGGCGGAACCGGGAGGTTCCCCGAACCGGGAGGTTCCCCGGCTTGGACCGAGCGCCGGGCGTCACCGTGACGCTCCGCGTTCTCGGCGCAGAAACCGCAGGTGCAAATCAGCGTCGTACCCGATGCGTGGACGCAACGGACCCGCGACGCTCGCTTTGGCCTCGCAGGATGCCGTCACGGTGCCCTCCGGCCACCGAGCTCGGCGAGAAAGGAAAAGGAGTGACTCTGGCGCCATCGCGAGTTCAAGGACGGCGGATGAGCGGGATCCTGAGGTCACGCGCCGCCGTCGGGGCAGCCGTCGGTTGCGGCCTCTTCGCGTCAGTCGCAGGGCTGGCCGGGGCGGACGCGCGCTCGTCCGGCAGCGGCTGGTCGGTGGTGGGTCTCGCAAGGCACGGCCCCGTCTTCTATCGGCCGGCCGGTGTGGCGGCCGATGGTGGCGGGAACATCTACCTCTCGGATTCCGGGAACTTCCGGATCGCCAAGCTCTCGAGGGCGGGCAAGGTTGTGGCGTCTTGGGGCGGAGCGGGGGCGCGTCCAGGCTTGTTCGGTCCGACGAGAGGGTGTGCCGCGTGTGACGCGCTCGGCCCGGGCAGCATCGCCGTGAGCAAGGCCGGCGTCGTCTACGTCGCCGATCCGGGCAACGACAGGATCAACGTGTTCTCGTCGAATGGCAGCTTCGTCGCCGCCTGGCACCCCGAGCTCACCGAACCCCTGAGCCTCGCCGTCGTCGACGGCGGGAGCGTGCTGGTAGCGGGAAGCGGGGGCGAGATCCTCAAGCTCTCGTCGCGCGGTGCAGTCCAGGCCCGCTGGCAGATCGAGGAGGCGGGTCGGCCGGGGGTCACGCTCGTATCGGTCGCCGGAGATTCGCGCGGCTACGTCTACGCCGCCGGCTGGTGGCCGGACAGCAGCCATCCCGGTTACCAGCAGCACTGGTTCGTGCAGAAGCTCTCGTCGTCCGGCGAGCGGCTCGCAACGTGGCAGGACGTCGGCGGGACGCTCGCGGCGAGCGGCGGACGCATCTACGTCGGACGCGGCGGCACGCTCGTGAGCCTCGATCCCTCCGGACGTGTGGTCGCTCGTTGGACGAGCCCACGGTTCACGTCGATTGTCGGCATCGCG
The DNA here is from genome assembly GCA_046734795.1 of Actinomycetota bacterium. GTDB lineage: Bacteria > Actinomycetota > Thermoleophilia > Gaiellales > Gaiellaceae > JBKPRX01. Next base: position 18,065 of record JBKPRX010000006.1, on the reverse strand, counting down.
GTCGACCGTCACCAAAACGTCTACGTCGCCGAAGACGAGAGCAACCGTCTCGTCAAGGTGTCGTCGCGCGGGCAGACGCTTCGGCAGTGGGGTGCGGGCGGCAGCGGCCGGGGACGCGTCGTTTTGCCGTGGGATGTCGCGCTTGACGCTCGCGGAAACATCTACGTCGACGACCTTCGTGCGCAGGGGGTGACGCTTCAGCGGCTCTCGCCGACGGGCAAGCCACTCGCCGGGTGGAACGCAAGCGTCGGTCACGGCATCGGCGTCGATGCGCGCGGCAACGTCTACGTCGTTGCGTATCCCGGCCAGTCGGTCCTGCGCGAGTACACGCCGAGCGGACGGTTGGTCGGTCAATGGCCGCTTGCGCATCCTGCGGCTCGCATCACCGCCGACGCGCGCGGCGACCTGTATGCGCTGGGCGACTGTTCCGGGCTCTGCGTCGACAAGCTCTGGCGAGGGCACCTGGTCTCGACCTGGATGCTGCCTGGCGACTCGGGCACCGTGGCCGACGGGCCGTTAGCCGTGGATGCGGCGGGATCCCTCTACGCTGCCGAGTTGTTACCGAACCTCCGCTACGGCATCCAGCGGATCTCGCTGACTGGGAACCGAGTCGCGATCAGCCGCGTCGGCTCACGCTCGTGGCCGCGTCTCACCGCGATAGCACTCGATCGTCAGCGGAACCTCTACGTGCCGAACATCGCAGCGGGCCGGGTCGAGAAGCTCTCGCCTTCGGGGCAGCTGCTCAACGCGTGGGGACTGCCAGGCTCTCTCCCCGGCAGATTCCATCAGCCCGCGGGCATCGCGATCGACGCCCACGGCGACCTCTTCGTCACCGACAGCGGCAACAGTCGCCTCCAGAAGCTCTCGGTTCGGCGTTAGCGACGCGCCGGGCTCGTTCGCGAGAAGGCACCGGGCGCGGGACACCCTCGCGGGTCCTTCACACTGGCAGACTGCGGCCGAACGGCCCCGTAGCTCAGCGGATAGAGCGGCGGACTTCGAATCCGCGCGCGGAGGTTCGACTCCTCCCGGGGCCACTCGACGATCGCTAGACCAGGAGGCCGAACGGAGCGGGTGTGCGAGTAACCGGAGTGACAGCGAACCTGCCCGTCGCCGACATCGACGCGGCGCGCGGCTTTTACACCGAGTACCTCGGCCTGAGCGTGGAGGAGTTCAACCTCGGGTGGGTCGCGCGCTACACGTCGCCTGACGGCCGGGCGCGCGTCCAGCTCGTGACGCGAGGCGACACGAGTCCTGAGAACTCGGTCGTCTCAGTGCACGTCGGCGACGACGTCGACGAGGCCTACGCGGAAGCGCTGCGCCGGCGGTACGAGATCGTTCATCCGCTGACCGACGAGCCGTGGGGCATCCGCAGGTTCCTCGTCCGTGCGCCTGACGGGAACTTGATCAACATCAACGGTCATCGAGACGAGTAGGGCGGGTCCCGGTGGCGGCATCGCCGCCTGCATCGACAGAATCGGGGCCATCGGCCGGCTTGACGACAACCTCCTCGTCGCCTACTTCAGCATGGAATTCGGCGTCGACGCGCAGCTGCCGATCTACTCGGGCGGCCTCGGCGTGCTCGCCGGCGACCACCTGAAGGCAGCGAGCGACCTCGGCGTTCCCCTCGTCGGCGTCGGACTCTTCTACCGCGGTGGGTACTTCCAGCAGCGAATCGACTCGCGCGGGCGGCAGACCGAGACGTACGCGTCGCTCGATCCCGACGAGCTCGGACTCGTGCGCGAGGACATCCAAGTCGCGGTCGAGATCGGCGACAAGACAGTCGAGGCCGCCGTATGGCGACGGGACGTCGGGTCGGTGCCGCTCTATTTGCTCGACGTCGACTTCGTCACCGACGCGCTCTACGGCGGCGACCGCGAGCACCGCATTCGCCAGGAGCTGCTGCTCGGCGTGGGCGGGGTGCGCGCGCTCGCCGTGCTCGGGCTCGAGCCGACGGTGTTCCACCTGAACGAAGGTCATGCCGCGTTCGCGACGATCGAGCGCGCGCGACGACTCGTCGAGGAAGGTCGAGATCCGGACGACGCGCTCGAGCTCGTGCGGCGCACGACTGTCTTTACGACCCACACGCCGGTCCCCGCGGGGAACGAGGTCTTCGCGCCCGACCTCGTGCTCCGCTATGTCGCCGGTCTGGCGGCGCAGGCCGGTCTCGCGCCCACGCGTCTGCTTGCGCTCGGTGCGAGCGACGGGAGCCGCGGGTTCGGCATGACGCCGCTCGCGTTGCGGCTCTCGGCGCACCGAAACGGCGTCTCGGAGCTGCACGGTGAGGTTGCGCGCGAGATGTGGGCCGGGCTGTGGACCGATGAGCTGCCGATCGGTCACGTGACGAACGGCGTCCACCTCGGCACATGGCTCGCGCCCGAGCTTGCCGAGCTGTTGCGCAGCGTCGGCGTGCGTCCCGACGCGACACCGCAAGAGGGCGGCTGGGAGGCTGTCGCTCGACTCGACGCGACGTTGCTCTGGCAAACGCACGTCGAGCTGAAGGAGCGACTCGCGCGGTCGCTCGATCTCGATCCGGAACGGCTGACGATCGGGTTCGCGCGCCGTTTCGCGACGTACAAACGCGCGGGTCTCGTCTTCACCGACCTCGAGCGCCTGCTCGCGTTGCCGGTGCAGGTCGTCGTCGCCGGCAAGGCGCATCCCCAAGACGAGGCGGGCAAGGACGTGATGCAGAGAGTCGTCGAGCTGTCACGCGCTTCGCCGGGCCGCGGCCGGGTCGTCTTCGTCGAGGACTACGACATCGCAGTCGCGCAAACGCTCATCCCCGGCTGTGACGTCTGGCTCAACACGCCGCGCCGGCCCGAGGAGGCTTCGGGCACGAGCGGCATGAAGGCTGCGGTGAACGGCGTCCTCAACGTGTCGGTCCTCGACGGCTGGTGGCCCGAGGCGTACGACCCTGCGCTCGGCTGGGCGATTGACGGGCGCTCCGACGCAGCGGACGCAGCCCAGCTCTACGAGCTGCTCGAGCGTCAGGTCGTGCCCGCGTACGCCGACCGTGACCGTTGGGTCACGATGATGAAGGAGTCGATCGGCCGGCTCGCACCGCGGTTCTCGATGCAACGTGTGCTGAAGGAATACGTCGAGCGCTACTACGCACCCGCGAGCGTTGCTGCGACTCGCAGCTAGGCGGCGCTCGGCGCCGCGAGCAGCTCGGTCGCGGCGAAGACGTCCTCGGTCGTCCGCATGAGCTCCGCCATCGAGAACGGCTTCGGCAGGAACGCAGCGCCCGAAGGCACCGTCCCCGGGGCGAGGATCCGTTCGTCGGTGTGGCCCGAGGTGTAGAGGACGCTGATCCGCGGATGAAGCTCGAGGATGCGGTCGGCGAGCTCGAGGCCGTTCATGCCCGGCATGTAGACGTCGGTCACGAGCAAGTCGATCTCGCCTGCGCCCGAGACTGCGATCGTGAGCGCTTGGCGCGGCGTCGCAGCATCGACCACCGCGAAGCCGTGACGCTCGAGCATCGCTCTCGTGAGCTCGCGAACGATGTCGTTATCGTCCACCAGCAAGACACGCCGCAGTGCCGTCATGTTCCCCTCGTCGTAGCTCGATGCGGACGAGGCGCCCATCCCCGCCGGCGGCCCGGCAGGATCCCCAGCACGGGTGAGGGCGCCCGAGACCGTCGTATCCTGGGCGGAACGCGGGTGTGGCGGAACTGGCAGACGCGGCGGGTTTAGGTCCCGCTGGGCCGAACGGCCCTTGGAGGTTCGAGTCCTCTCACCCGCACTCGACGAGCGCAGCGAGGCGCTCGGCCGCGCGTGCGAGGGCGTCGTCGTCGAAAAGGAACGGTGCCGCGTTGGGGATTGCGTGGACGGGCCCGTCGAGATCGTCCGAGCCGGCAGCCGCATTCAACGCATAGCGGATCGGAATCTCGTGGCAGACGACGAGGACCGCAGTCTCGGGCCCCTCGAGCAGCGCCCGAAAGCCACGCGAGTAACGGCGCGCGACGTCGTCGAGGCTCTCTCCGCCCGGAAAGGGATCGTTTCGCCGGTGCTTCGCCTTCCAGGCGCGATAGTCGGCGATCGTCGAGCCCTCGAGGTCACCGACGTCCACGTCGTCGAGGAGAGGCTCCTCGATCATCGGTACGTCACGGCTGCCGATTGCGAGCTCTGCCGTCTCGCGCGTTCGTTCAAAGCGAGTGTGGACGCACACTTGGAGGGGCACGTTCGCCAGTGCGAGGCCGAGCACACGAGCTTCCGCCCGACCGTCCTCGGTCAGCTCCACGGGGACAGTGGGATCGCCGTTGATGCGTCCGCTCACGTTCAACGTCGAGTGCGCGTGCCGTGCGAAGACGTACAAACCCATCGGCTGACCCTACGCGCCACAAGTCTCAGGCCAAAAGGCCTCTGCTTGAATGGCGGGGTGAAGACGGACGTCGAGGAGGTCGCCGAGAACACCGTTCGGCTGACCGTGCAGGTGCCGAGCGCGGACGTGCACCACGCGGTCGAGCACGCGGCTTCCGATCTCGCCGGCGCGGCCAAGATTCCGGGCTTTCGCAAAGGCAAGGTGCCGATGCCGGTGCTCGTCCAGCGGCTCGGCAAGGAACGGATCCTCCAGGAAGCAATCGACTCGCACATCGGCGGGTGGTTCTGGAACGCGGCGGCGAGGCAGCGCCTGCGGCCGGTTGCCCAGCCGCAGTACGACTTCGAGCTGCCGAGCTCCGAGGACGAGGACTGGGAGTTCCAGGCGACGGTTGCCGTGCAGGAGAAGCCGAAGCTCGCCGACTGGAAGACGCTCGAGGTGCCCTACCGCGAGCCGGAGCCGCCGGCCGAGCTCGTCGAGCAGGAGCTGCACGTTCTGCAAGAGACGGTGGCGGAGCTTGCCCCGGTAGACGGCCGCGCGGTGCAAGCGGGCGATGCTGCGATCGTCGATCTCGTCGCCGACGGCGGCGACCGTCGCGAGGACTACGTGATCGAGCTCGGGCGCGGCACCGTCGTCGACGAGGTCGAGGCCGGTCTCGTCGGACTCTCGACGGGCGACTCGAAGTCGATCGAGTTCGAGCTCGCCGACGGGAACACGCAGACGCTTACGGTCACGTTGAAGGAGATCTACGAACGCGTCTTGCCGCCGCTCGACGACGACCTCGCGCGCGCGGCCACGGAGTTCGACACGCTCGCCGAGCTGCGCGAGGACATCGAGTCGCGGCTGCGCGACCAGATCGCCGCCGAGCTCGACTCGGCGTTCCGCGCCGAGGCGGTGGACAGCCTCGCGCAGGCCTCAGGCGTCGACGCGCGCGGACCGATCGTCGAAGCGCGAGCGCGTGAGCTCCTCACCGGGCTCATCTCGCAGGTCGAGCGCCGCGGGATCGACTTCGACACCTATCTCGCCATGACGGGGACGAATGCAAACGATCTCGTCGCGCGCCTGTACGGCGAGGCGTCGCGTTCGGTCGCGCGCGAGCTCGTGCTCGAGGCGCTGGCGGACGACCTCGGCATCTCCGTTGCGGACGAGACCGTCGAAGCGCTCGTACGCGAGCAAGCGGAGGCGGCCGGAGAAGACGCAGATGCGCTTCTCGACGCCCTGCGTGCCGGCGGCCGCTTCGAACAGCTTCGCGACGACCTCCGCTTGCGCGAAGCGGCGGACCGTCTTGCGCAGGAAGTGCAGCGGGTCGAGCCCGAGGTCGCGGCGGCGCGCGAGGCGATCTGGACTCCCGACAAGGAAAAGCCTGAGACGGAGAAGAAGTTGTGGACCCCCGGCAGCTAAGGAGAACGTAAGTGAGTCCTCTGATTCCGATGGTGATCGAGCAGACGTCGCGCGGCGAGCGCTCGTTCGACATCTACTCGCGCCTCTTGAACGAGCGCATCATCTTCCTCGGGACGCCGGTCGACGATCAGATCGCGAACCTGATCGTCGCCCAGTTCCTCCATCTCGAGGCGGAAGACCCGGACAAGGACATCGTGCTCTACGTCAACTCGCCGGGCGGCTCGGTCTACGCGGGCCTCGCGATCTACGACACGATGCAGTACATCAAGCCCGACGTTCAGACGATCTGCGTCGGGATCGCGATGAGCATGGGCGCCCTCCTCCTCGCGGGCGGCGCGAAAGGAAAGCGGATGGCCCTCCCGAATGCCAAGATCCTGATCCACCAGGTCAGCGGGGGCTTCCAAGGGCAGGGCACCGACATCGAGATCCAGGCCCGCGAGGTGCTCGATCTCAAGCGCCGGCTCGAGGAAATCATCTCCAAGCACACGGAACAGCCGAAGGACAAGGTCGCGAAGGACATGGAGCGGGATTACTTCATGAGCCCCGATGAGGCCAAGGAATACGGGATCATCGACAACGTGATCGAGCACAGGTAGACCAAAGCCCAGGTAGACGAGACAGGCGATCCGAGGTACAAGGAGTGTCAGTGAGCCATCCAGCACACGACGGCGGCTTGCGAACCGCGATGAGACGCCGCCGCGCGGCGTCCTCGGTCGCGCCCGGACTGTTCAGCCCGACCGCTCCCTGCGTCCTTGAAGATCGCGGCGCGTACTGGACGGCTCACTAGTGGCGCGCGCATCCGAGGGGAACGAGCAGCTGCTCTGCAGCTTCTGCGGGAAGAGCCAGCGGCAGGTCAAGAAGCTGATCGCCGGACCGGGCGTCTACATCTGCGACGAGTGCATCGATCTCTGTAACGAGATCATCGACGAGGAGCTGACGACTCCGACCCAGCTCGATCTCGACAACCTCCCGCGGCCGAGGGACATCTACGCCGTCCTGAACGACTACGTCGTCTCGCAGGAGGAAGCGAAGCGCACGCTCGCTGTTGCGGTCTACAACCACTACAAGCGCGTGCAGATGGGTCAGGACGACGGAGACGTCGAGCTGCAGAAGTCGAACATCCTCTTGCTCGGCCCGACCGGCTGCGGCAAGACGCTTCTTGCGCAGACGCTCGCGCGCATCCTCAACGTTCCGTTTGCGATCGCGGACGCGACTGCGTTGACGGAAGCCGGCTACGTCGGCGAGGACGTCGAGAACATTCTCTTGAAGCTGATCCAGGCCGCGGACTTCGACATCAAGAAGGCGGAGACTGGGATCATCTACATCGACGAGGTCGACAAGATCGCGCGCAAGGCGGACAACCCGTCGATCACGCGCGACGTGTCGGGCGAGGGCGTTCAGCAGGCGCTCCTGAAGATCCTCGAAGGCACGGTCGCTTCGGTGCCGCCGCAGGGCGGACGGAAGCATCCGCACCAGGAGTTCCTGTCGATCGACACGACGAACATCCTCTTCATCTGCGGCGGCGCGTTCGCTGGCCTCGACAAGATCATCTCGAAGCGCATCGGCAAGAACGCCGTCGGTTTCGGCGCCGACATTCGCTCGAAGCATTCGATCGAGTCGTCTGAGCTTCTGTCGGGCGTGATGCCGGAGGATCTGTTGCACTTCGGGCTGATCCCGGAGTTCATCGGTCGCCTGCCGGTCGTCTCCGCCGTGCATCAGCTGCAGCGCGAGGACCTCGTGCAGATTCTCGTCGAGCCGAAGAACGCGCTCGTCAAGCAGTACCAACGCTTCTTCGGTTACGACCACATCGAGCTCGTGTTCACAGAGGACGCGCTCTGGGAGATCGCCGACAAGGCGCTCGTGCGCGAGACCGGTGCACGCGGTTTGCGCTCGATCATCGAGAGCGCGCTCCTCGACGTGATGTTCGAGCTGCCGTCGCGACGTGACGTCTCGAAGTGCGTGATCACGAAGGAGACGATCTCGCAAGGCATTCGCCCGACGCTCGTCACGAGTGCGGGCACAGATCTCGGCGAGCACGAAGAGCTCGTCGAAGAATCCGCATAACGACGGCCGAGCACGACACCCTCGACGGCGGCTACGGCTGGGTCGTCGTCGGCGCAGCGTTCGTGACGATGGCGTGCGTCTTCGGCGTCGCCTACAGCTACGGCGCGTTCTTCAACGCGATCGCCGACGACCTCGGCGCAGGCAAGGGCGCGACGTCGTTTCCGTTCGCGATCACGACGAGCCTCTTCTTTCTGCTCGGCGTCGTGACCGGGCCGCTTGCCGACCGCTACCAAACGCGGCGCGTCGTGCTCGTCGGCGCAGCCGCGATGACCCTCGGGCTGCTCTTGACGGCAGCGGCCTCGTCGCTGTGGGTCGACTACGTGACCTATGGACTCGGCGTCGGGATCGGTGTCGCCTGCGGCTACGTGCCCGCGGTCGCAGTCGTATCCGCGTGGTTCCCACGACGGCGCGGCGTCGCCGTCGGTCTCGCGGTCGCCGGGATCGGCGTCGGCACGATCGTCAGTCCGGTCATCTCCGCGGCGTTGATCGACGCGTTCGGGTGGCGCTGGGCCTATGTCGTGCTCGCGGCTGCTTCATGCGCGACGCTCGTTGTGGCGGCTGGGCTCCTGCGAACGCCGCCCGGTCACGTGCCCGTGCCGCTCCGACTCAGTCCTGCGGTACGCACGCGCTCGTTCGGCTGGCTGTACGTCTCGGGACTCTTCATGACGTTCCCGATCGCGGTCACGTTCGTCTACCTCGCGCCGTTCGCCGAGGATCACGGGACGGGACACTTCGCCGCATCTGCGCTCGTCAGCCTCGTGGGCGCGGGTAGCGTCCTCGGCCGGATCGGCCTCGGCTGGCTCGCCGACCGGGGCGGGCGCATGATGACGCTACGCGGCTGTTTCCTGCTGATCGCGGTCGCCTGCGTCCTCTGGCTCGCGGCCGAGCGCTACTGGCTCGTGGCCGTCTTCGCGCTGCTCTTCGGCGTCGGCTACGGCGGCTTCGTCGCGCTCATGCCGGCAGTTGCCGCCGAGGTCTTCGGCGCGGCCGCGCTCGGCGGCACGATCGGGGCGCTCTACACCTCCGGCGCCGTCGGTGCGCTCGTCGGCCCGCCGCTCGCTGGCCTGACGATCGACGAGACCGACACCTACCGCTGGGCGCTCGCGGGCCTCGCCGTGCTCGCGCTCGCGTCGTTTGCCTGCCTTCTGCCGGTGAGTGGGAAGGCCGAGCCGAGCTTCGGGTACTCTGGATCCGAACTGCGTCGGGAAATAGGAGGCTGATCGTGTCCACGGAGAATTACCCTGAATCTCGGATCCAGGCGCTCGCCCAAGAGCTCCAGAACCGCTGGGAGTCGGACGAGCGCTGGAAGGGCGTCACCCGCACCTACAGCGCCGAGGAAGTCGCACGGCTGCGCGGGTCGGTCGTTCCCGAGCACACGATCGCGCGGCTCGGCTCCGAGCGCCTCTGGCGCATGCTGCAGGACGACGCCTCGTACGTGCGCGCCCTCGGTGCCGTGACGGGCAACCAGGCCGTCCAGATGGTGAAGGCGGGCCTGAAGGCGATCTACCTCTCGGGGTGGCAGGTCGCAGGCGATGCAAACCTCGCCGCGCAGACGTATCCCGACCAGAGCCTCTATCCCGCGAACAGCGCGCCTGCGCTCGTCAAGCGCATCAACAACGCGTTGCAGCGCGCCGACCAGATCGAGTGGTCCGAGGGACGGAACGGCCTCGACTGGTACGCGCCGATCCTCGCCGACGCAGAAGCCGGGTTCGGCGGTGCGCTCAATGCGTACGAGCTGATGAAGTCGATGATCGAAGCGGGCGCTTCGGGCGTTCACTTCGAGGATCAGCTCGCATCGGAAAAGAAGTGCGGCCACCTGGGCGGCAAGGTGCTCATCCCGACGAGCCAGTTCGTCCGCACGCTCACGGCTGCGCGCCTCGCGGCCGACGTCCTCGACGTTCCGACGATTCTCGTCGCGCGCACCGACGCGCTCGCGGCGACGCTCCTGACGAGCGACATCGACGAGAACGACGCGGGCTTCTGCACGGGCGAGCGAACGCCGGAGGGCTTCTACCGCGTGCGCGACGGAATCGAAGCGGCGATCTCGCGCGGGCTCGCGTACGCGCCGTACGCGGACATGCTCTGGTGCGAGACCTCGACGCCTGACATGGGCGAGGCGCGCGAATTCGCACAGGCGATCCACGAGAAGTTTCCGGGCAAGCTCCTTGCGTACAACTGCTCGCCGTCGTTCAACTGGAAGGCACATCTCGACGACGATCAGATCGCGCGCTTCCAGCAGGAGCTCGCGGAGATGGGCTACCGCTTCCAGTTCATCACGCTCGCGGGCTTCCACTCGCTGAACGCCGGCATGTTCGAGCTCGCGAAGGGCTATGCCGCAAGCGCGATGACCGCGTACGTCGAGCTCCAGGAAGGCGAGTTCGCGCTGGAGAAGGACGGCTACACGGCCACACGGCACCAGCGTGAGGTCGGCGCCGGCTATTTCGACCAGGTGCTCGAGACCGTCACCGGAGGTCAGTCGTCGACGCTCGCACTCAAGGGCTCGACGGAAGAGCAGCAGTTCGACGCCGCGAAGCAATGAGCGTCGCTGCAGAGACGGAGATCCTCTCGCAGGAGGCGATCGCGTTTGTCGAGCGCCTCCACCGCGAGTTCAACGGTCGGCGCAAGGAGCTCTTGCAAGCGCGGCACGACCGGCTCGAGCGAATCAAGGCCGGCGAAAAGCCGACGTTCCTTGCGGAGACCGAGTCGATCCGAAACGACCCGAGCTGGCGCGTCGCGCCGGCGCCTGCGGACCTGCAGGACCGGCGTTGCGAGATCACGGGCCCCGTCGACCGGAAGATGATGATCAACGCGCTCAACTCGGGCGCGCGCGTCTTCATGGCCGACTTCGAGGACGCCTGCTCGCCGACGTGGGAGAACATCGTCCAAGGCCAGCAGAACGTGAAGGACGCGATCCGCCGCACGATCCGGCTCGACACGGGCGAGAAGACGTACGAGCTGAACGACGCGATCGCGACGCTCTTGATCCGGCCGCGCGGGTGGCACCTCGTCGAGCGGCACCACGAGGTCGACGGGCAGCCGATCTCCGGGTCGCTGTGGGACTTCGGGCTCGTGATGTTCCACAACGCGCAAGAAGCTCTCGACCGCGGGACCGGCCCGTACTTCTATCTGCCGAAGCTCGAGAGCCATCACGAGGCGCGGCTTTGGGCCGACGTCTTCGCCTACACGGAGGACGCGCTCGGCATCCCGCACGGCTCGATCCGATGCACGGTCTTGATCGAGACGATCCTCGCCGCGTTCGAGATGGAAGAGATCCTCTACGAGCTACGTGAGTACGGCTGCGCATTGAACGCGGGTCGCTGGGACTACATCTTCAGCGTGATCAAGAAGCTCGGCGCTGTGCTGCCGGACCGCATTCAGGTGACGATGACGGTGCCGTTCATGCGCGCGTACACGGAGCTCCTCGTGAAGACGTGCCACAGCCGCGGCGCGCACGCGATGGGCGGCATGGCTGCGTTCATCCCGTCGCGGCGCGACGAGGAAGTCAATCGCGTCGCACTCGCAAAAGTGCGCGAGGACAAAGAGCGCGAGTCGCGCGACGGCTTCGACGGCACGTGGGTCGCGCACCCGGATCTCGTTCCGGTCGCGACGGAGTGCTTCGACGCAGTGCTCGGCGAGAAGGCGAACCAGGTCGAGCGGCAGCGCGACGACGTGAACGTCTCCGCGGAGCAGCTGATCGACTTCGAGATCCCGGGCTCGTCCATCACCGACGACGGCCTGCACACGAACGTATCGGTCGGCGCGCGCTACATCGACTCGTGGCTCAAGGGCGTGGGCGCGGCCGCGATCGACAACCTGATGGAGGACGCGGCGACTGCCGAGATCTCGCGCGCGCAGGTGTGGAGCTGGGTCAAAGCCGGCAACTTCACACCCGACCGCGTGCGCGAAGAGCTGACGAAGGTCGAAGCTTCCGACGAGGCGAAGGAGCTCTTCTCCGGGCTCGCGTTACAGGACGAGTTCGTCGAGTTCCTGACGCTGCCGGCGTACGAGCACTTGAAGTGACGCTCGACACCACGAAAGCCGACGACATCGCGCTCGTGATCGAGGAGGCGATCGTCTCCGGTGAGCTCGCGCCGGGAACGGTGCTACGGCAGGAGCAGCTGTCGGAGCAGTTCAACGTCAGCCGCACGCCGATTCGCGAGGCGTTGCGGCGGCTCGCTGCGCTCGGGCTCGTCTCGTTCGTCCCGAACCGCGGGGTGCGCGTGCGGACGATGTCGCGCGACGAAGTACAGGAGGCGTTCCTCGTTCGCGCAGAGCTCGAGGCACTCGCGACGGCGATCGCAGCGACCAAGATCACCGACGAGGACCTTGTCGAGCTCCAGGAGTGCGAGCAGCGCTTCTCGCGCTTGACCCAGGAGCTTCGCTCGCGTGAGCCGGGCGAAGAGCGACGCGCCATCATGGGCGACTGGATCCGCGCGAACCACGGCTTCCACGACGTCATCTATCGCGTCGCGGAGCTGCCGATGGTGGAGCAGTTCGCGAAGAGCGCACGCCGCACGTTCTCCGGGCCTGCGGTTTGGGCTCCGGGCGACCACTCGCTCGACGGGCTCTACGAGCGCAACGACCAGCAGCACAAGGCGATCCGCCAGGCGCTCGCCGCGCGCAGCGCCGACGGCGCTCGCGCGCTCGCGCGGCAGCACGTCCTCTCGTCGTTCGAGCTGCTCGAGACGATCCTGGAGCAGGTCGGCGCGCAACCGCCGGACTGGAACGTCCGCACACGCGAGCGCGTGCAGAGCTAGCGCTCGAGCATCGCGCTTGCGACCGAACGGAGCTCGGCTTCGGTGAGCTCGGGATAGAGCGCCACGCTCACGACCTCGGACGCGGTGGCCTCGCTCGCCGGGACGAGCCGAGTGCGCTCAACTGATGAGCTCGCGGATATCCGCGAACGTTGCGTCCGCCACGCGGCGCAGCATCCGGCCGTTCCGGTCGTCGCCGGCTACGTCGACGTGAATCGCCGTCCGCACGCCGAGCACGCGCGCCGCGCGCAGCATCAGCCAGAGCTCGTAGCGCTCGCGGGCGAGTGTCGGCAGCTTCCCTGGCAGAACGGCGACGAATTCGCATCGCGCGAGCTCAGCAAGGAACGCGTCGCCGTCGCGGCGCAGCGGCCCGCTGGTGTTCCCGCGACGCATACGTCGCGCCGCACGGAGCAACGGCAGCGTGCGGCGCGCCGCCACAAGCGCGAGCCGCGGTCCCGCGTCCGGCGCGTCCTCGACGAGATAGTGGCCGACGCCGCGCGTGCGCGGGTAGCCGGCCGGCAGGACGTGACCGGCGACGGTCTCGACGAGGAGCGGCTCGATTTCCGGCCGCGTCTCCAGCAGAGCGAGGATGTCGCTTTCGCTCGCGCGCACGAGCGCCGCGACCCGGCGAGGAACGACCTCGACCTCGAGGACCGCTGGATCTTCGAACCAGCGCACGTGCTCGTGGACGAGGTCGAGCTCCAACCGGTAGCGGCCGGCTTCGTCCGGAGCGCAGACGTGCACCGGCAGGATCGTCGACTCTCCCGGCGCCAGCCGCTGCGGGATCACCGTGCGCAACGGCTCGGCTGCGACGGGCGCGCCGTCGAGCGTCAGCCAGCGCGCTCCGATGCGAATGGCCGGCGCGGCGTTCGCGCCCCAGTCCCAGTGCATGTCGCCGCCGTTCTCGACTCGTGCGTCGAGCTGTTGCTGTGCGCCCGCGATCATTCGCCCAGGCGCGCGCACGACGGTGACGCGAGCGCGGTAGTAGTGCTCTTCCGGTGCAGGCCAGAGGGCGTCGATCGTCTCGCGCGTCGTCGCGGAGATCTCCGCGCGGGGCTCAGCCTCGGGCGCGCGCGCGTCGAGCACGTGCTGCACGACCTCGAGCTCATCGGCCGGCAGCGCTGCGTGCCGAGGCGACTCGAGCTCCGGTACATGGAACGCGAAGTTCATCGAGCGGCCGGCGACGCGCAAGCCCGGCCGGGCGCGCTCGTAACGGCGTGCCTTGGCGAGACGCTCCGCTTTGGAACGGAGAAGCACGTCGGCGTGCCAGAGCGGCGCCTGCACGTAGGCGCCGGGTCCGTCTGCGACGACAGGACGATGAAACTCGTCCGAAAAACGAACGAAGCGTCGGTCGCCGCGCAGAAGGCGGAGCTGGTAGTCGGTGTTCCATGGCGGCTCGTCGATGTACGACGATGCGCCGGGATAGAGCCAGCGCTGCGCGATCCAGTAGTGCGTCGGCTCGGTCGCCGCGACGAGGTTCGGCAACTCGGCAATGAGCGCGGCGCTCGGAATCTGGTCGTCGTCCAAGAGCAGCACCCACTCGTGCCGGCACTCGTCCACGAGCCACGGCACGGGACGGTCGACCGGTTCCTCGTACGGGTAGAGGATGACGCGGTCGGCGACCGTCGCGACCGCACGTTCGACCTCTGCATCGGCGCGATCGTCGAGTGCAACGACGATCTCGTTTGCAACTCCGCGCAAGAGTGCGAGGGTCGCGGCGACCCGCGCTCCCGGTCCGGCCGTCGCCACCGCGACCGACAGGCCCTCGCGTCGGGGCCTTCTCGTCTGGTCGTGGCGTGCCGCAGTCGTATCCGTCACCAGGCTCAACGGAGCGAGGATTCTGGCAGCCTCCGCGCGCAGATGCGAATCGTCCCGGAAAAGGTCGAGGCTAGGATCGGACGGCGATGATGGAGCCGCGCTACAACCCCGAAGGCGTCGAGGATCGCTGGCAGGCCACGTGGGAGGAAGAGGGTCTGTACGGAGCGGACCCCGATTCTCCGCGGCCGTCGTTCGTCGACGCGCACCCCCCGCCGAATGTGACCGGCGAGCTCCACATGGGACATGCGCTCCAGCTCGCTCTCGGCGACACGGTCGTCCGATGCAAGCGGATGCAAGGCTTCAACGTCCTCTTCCAGCCCGGCTACGACCACGCGGGCATCTCGACGCAGAATGTCGTCGAGAAGCAGCTCGAGACCGAAGGCACTTCGCGCCAGGCGCTCGGCCGCGAGGCGTTCGAAGCGCGCGTGTGGGAGTGGCTGCACGAGTACGGCGGGAAGATCCTTCATCAGTTCCGGCGCATGGGCGCCTCGCTCGACTACAAACGCACGCGCTTCACGATGGACGACGACTACGTGCGCGCGGTGATGCGTTTCTTCGTGCATTTGCACGGCCGCGGCTGGATCTACCGCGACAACCGGATCATCAACTGGTGTCCGTACCACCAGACCTCGCTCTCGGATCTCGAGGTGATCCACGAGGAACGCGACGACGTGCTCTCGACGATTCGCTACCCGATTGCGGATTCGGACGACGCGATTGCGATCGCCACCGTTCGACCGGCGACGATTCCCGCAGACGTCGCGGTCGCAGTTCATCCGGAAGACGACCGCTACAAGCACCTGGTTGGCCGCGAGGCGATCGTGCCGTGGGTCGAGCGGCGCGTACCGGTGATCGCCGACGAGCGGGTCGAGCGCGAGTTCGGCACCGGCGCGCTCAAGATCACGCCCGGCCACGATCCCACCGACTTCGCGATCGGACGCGATCACGGTCTGCCGGAGCCGATGTGCATCGCGCCGGACGGGCTTGTCACCGCGGAAGGGCTCGACGGGCTGAGTCAGGAGGAAGCCGGCGAGCGCATCCTCGACTGGTGTCGCGAGCGCGGCCTCCTCGTCGAGCAGGAGACGTACCGGCACTCGGTGGCGCTCTGCGAGCGTTGCGAATCGCGCATCGAGCCGTTGATCTCGCTCCAATGGTGGTGCGCGATGGACGAGCTGAAGAAGCCCGCGCTCGCTGCGCTGCGCGAACGGCGGGTCGTCTTCCATCCGGAGAGCCAGCACCGCTTCGCGATCGACTCGCTCGAGACGGCGCCCGACTGGAACATCTCGCGGCAGCTCTGGTGGGGTCACCAGCTGCCGGTCTGGTACTGCCCGTGCGGCGAGGTAAACGTCGCCGAGGCCGAACCCGATGCGTGTGCCGCGTGCGGTGGACGTCAGCTGATCCGCGAGACAGACGTGCTCGACACGTGGTTCTCGTCGGCTCTCTGGCCGTTCGCGACGCTCGGCTGGCCGGACGACACGCCTGCGCTTCGCACGTTCTATCCCGGCGATCTGCAGACGACGGCGCGCGAGATCATTCGCCTCTGGGAGAACCGGATGATCTTCGCCGGGCTCGAGCTTCTGGGCGAGATCCCGTTCAAGGACGTGATCATCCACTCGACGGTCCTTGCCCCGGACGGCCGGCGCATGTCGAAGTCGCTCGGTACCGGCATCGACCCGCTCGAGATCATCGGACGCTACGGGACTGACGCCACGCGCTACGGACTTCTGAAGAACTCGCTCACGCAAGACGTGCGCTTCTCGTATTCCGCGATCGAGGAAGGGCGCAAGCTCGCGAACAAGCTCTGGAACGCCGCGCGATTGATCCTCTCTGCGTCCGAAGGCGCACTGCCTGCGGAGTCACCCTCGACGCTCGAAGAGCGGTGGATCCTCGCGCGGCTCTCGGAGACGCAGCGCGAGATCGAGCGGCTGCTGGCCGAGTTCGACTTCGCACACGTCGTCGACGAGCTCTATCACGTCACGTTCGACGATTTCTGCGACTGGTACCTCGAAGCGGTGAAGGCGCGCCTCTACGACGGCGACGGCGATGCGCGTTCGACCGCAGTCGCGGCGCTCGAGCGGCTGCTGAAGCTCTTGCATCCCGTGATGCCGCACGTGACGGAAGAGATCTGGTCGAACCTGCCCGCGCGCGAGACGCGTCTGATCGTCGCGCCGTGGCCGGTCGCCGGCGACGAAGGCGACGCTCGCGCGCTGGATCGAGTGCAGGAGGCCGCGACGATCTTCCGGCGGAGTAGCGTCGTTCCCGAGCTCGCCGGCGACGAGCGGCGGATCTTCGAAGCCGTTGTCCGGCCGGAGCGCGTCAAGACGAACGGGAACGTCGACGCCGAGCGTGCGCGCCTCCGGAAGGAGATCGAGCGGGGCGAGCGGATGCTCGCGAACGAGAGCTTCGTCGCGAAGGCGCCGCCCCACGTCGTCGAGGCGGAGCGCGAGAAGCTCGCGCGCTACCGCCGCGAGCTCGACGCAATCGGCGACTAGGGCGTCGCCTTCGGCCTGTGGTCGCGCGACGCGAGAGCGCGCTTTTGCGCCTTCTCGTACGCGCCGCGCGAGTAGCCCGGCGCGGACTCCTCGATGCGTGTGATCTCGGCGCCGATCCCGTCCATGAACGTCTTCGCGGCCGGGGTCGCCCAGCCTGGGCCCGAGTCGACGTAGACGTCCAGTTGGTCACGAATGCCGCCGAACTTCGCGGCGGTCACGCGATGCTTCTCGGCCCGCTCCCCGAGGCGCAAGGTGTGCCGAATGCCGTTGAGGGCGGCCGCCAAGACGCCGATGACGGCCGCCACCAGCGTCCACGTGTACGACGGGTTCGAATGGATTGCCGTCAGGAGGCCGGCCGAGACGATCGTGGAGAGGACGACGCCCCGTGGTTCCGACGAGGTTGTTCCAGAAGCGGAAACGGTCGCCGAAGGCGTAGTGGGTCAACCGGTAGGACTCGACCTTCAGCCCACTCGCGGGCGAGTTGCTCGAGCGGGTGCATCGTCCCGGCGTTATCGCACAGCGACAGCAACAATTCCACCGTGGCAAACGTCGAGTGGCTCGAGTCGCTGTCGCCGTGGCCGTCCGATGGATTCGGCACAGACCGGATGCGCTCGCTGCTCGCGGAGCTCGGCGATCCGCAGTTCGCCTACCCGGCCGTGCACGTCGTCGGGACGAACGGCAAGTCGACGACGACGCGCTTGGTCGAGGCGCTACTCGCGGAAGCGGGCCTCCGCGTAGGGGCGTATCTCTCGCCGCACGTCCGCAGCTGGGAGGAGCGCGTGAGAGTCGACGGAGAGGAGGCAGACCTCGAACGTGCCCTCGAGCGTGTACGCCTTCGAGCGGAGCGACTCGGCGCGACGCAGTTCGAGACCTTGACCGCAGCTGCGCTCGCGGAGTTCGCAGATGCTTCCGTTGACGTCGCGGTCGTCGAAGCCGGCCTCGGCGGACGGCACGACGCGACGAACGTGCTCGACTCGCGCGTCGTCGTCCTCACGAACGTCGCGCTCGACCACACCGACGTGCTCGGTACGACGCGCGAGGCGATCGCCGCGGAGAAGCTCGCGGTCGTTCACGACGGCGCGATCGTCGTTCTCGGCGAGCCCGAGTGGGAGCCGCTCGCGCGCTCGGAGGGCGCGGAGGCGGTCGTGATCGGCGGCGGCTCGAGCCTCGCCCTTGCGACCGCGGCCGCGGAGTCGTTCCTCGGCCGAGTCGTGGATCCGCA
>JBKPRX010000005.1:0-7536 GCA_046734795.1 Actinomycetota bacterium | reverse complement strand
AAAGTCGGGGACCTCGCGGATCCGTGTCCGGAGGTCGATCGCGCTCACGAGCCGGCGAGGCGGCGCACGTCGCGCCAGAAGAGCAGCTGCGAGAGCTCCTGCGCAGCTTCCGAGAGGCTCCGCAGATCGGCGACGCCGGCGCGGCGGCGGTCGGGGTTCCGCGAGCGGAGTGCCGGCGCGACGAGCGCTTCGAGAAGTCCGGCTTGACGGTCCGCCGCCGTTCGGAATGCGCGCAAATGCCGCGGCGTGATCCCGAAGCGCGCGAGCTTGCCGCAGGCGAGCGCGACTTCGGCGTCGGTCTCCGCATACAGGCGCTCGCCGCCGTCCTGGCGCGGCTCGAGCAGCCCGAACTCCTCCAGCTCGCGCGCCAGGTCGGGCGAGACGCCTGCCTGCTCGCAGAGCTCCTCGAGCGTCAGCTCGCCCTCTTGCTCGTTGAGGGCCGTCGAGCGCTTGCGGCGACGCTCACGCGCCGCGCCGGCGGCGAGCTCCTCGCGGATCACCTTGAGCGGCAAGAACTCGTCGCGCTGCAGCCGCAGAATCGTCTCGAGCCGCTCGACGTCTTCCTCTGCGAAGAGCCTGTAGCCGCCGGCGGTGCGCTGCGGCGCGAGCAGGCCCTGGTCTTCGAGATACCGGATCTTCGAAATCGAGATGTCGGGAAATTCCGGCTTCAGGCGCTCGCAGACCGCACCGATCGTGAGGCGTTTCGTCCGGGTCGGAGCTTCGGTGATGCTCATCGCCGCATCGCTACCGAAGGAGGAACGTCAGTCGGTACTTGCCGATCTGAACCTCGTCACCGTCGTCGAGATCCGCTGCTTCGACGCGGCTCCGGTTGACGAAGGTGCCGTTGAGGCTGCCCTCGTCTTCGATGCGGAAGTGCCCGTTGCTTTCGATCAGGACGGCGTGCCGGCGCGAGACCGTAACGTCGTCGAGGAAGATGCCGCAGTCCGGAGAGCGGCCGATCGTCGTCCGCTCGCCTTGCGGCTGGAAGGTCTCGCCGGAGCGGCCACCGCCTGACCGCACGACGAGCGCCGGACCCTTCAGGCCGAGATCGGCGAGAGCTTCGTGCGCCGCGCGCTCACCCTCGTCGGGAATGAACGTCTGGGTCGTCTCGAGCTCGTCTGGGACGATCAGCGCGGCGCCGCAGCGCGCACAGTAGTTCGAGGCCTCAGGGTTCTGGAACCCGCATTCCGGGCAGTAGACGTGGCTCATCCGGTGGGCGGCGGTGCCGCCTTGCCGGCCAGGATCTCCGTCAACGCTTCGACGTCGACCTGCTCGAGCACGCTCCGCCCGTGCGTCTTCTGCAAGCGCGCGACGAGTTCCGCGCGGAGAAAGTCGATTTTGCCGTGGAGCAAGCGGCGCTCGTACGACACCTCCTGCTCTCGACGCGTGAGGTCGTCGATCAGCTGCTTGAGATCCTCGTCGGAGAGGTTCGGGAGATCGGGGAACGGTTCCAAGAGCGCCCTTTCGGTCGGGTAATCCCTCAACCTGAACTTTAGCCTAGCGGCCCGGGCCTCGACGTCAGCCTGCGATTCAGGTTCGCGCCGGCTCTTCTGTCCCCTGCTCGATCGCGGTCACGATGTCGCGGAGCACCGTCGCGAGCTCGTCGGAGTCTGCGGGCGTCTCGCCCTCTGCGTAGATGTGGATCAGGGGCTGGTCGGGATCCGGCAGCACCTGAGCCCAGCCTCGCTCCTCGAAGACCTTGATGCCGTCGGTGAGATCGACGTCGCGTTCGGCGAAGCGCTCGTTCAGAACGCGCATCACGGTTCCCTTCAGCGACCACGGACACGGCAGCTCTTCATGGACGAGCGTCGGTTGCGGCAGCTCGGCGACGAGCTCCGAGAGGGGCCGCGACTGCGGCGCGAGCAGCTCGAGCAAGTGCGCGAGGCTCGCGACGGCGTCGTAGGCCGGCAGGAACTGCGGGAACACGTAGCCGCCCCCGACGGAGCCGGCGAAGATGATGCCGTCCGAGGCCGCCGCCTTTGTCAGCTCGGCGAGCGACGCCGCGGTCCAGAGGACCTCGAGGCCGGCCTGGTCGGCGAGCCGCTGTGTCTGGCTCGTCACGGTCACCGGAAACGCGAGGCGGCCGTGGCGACCCGAGTCGCCGAGGAGGCTGACGTAGAGAAGCAGCGCCTGGTCGTACGGCACTTCCTCCCCGCGCTCGTCGACGAGCCGCAGCCGTTCTCCCGCACGATCGAAGACTGCGCCGAGATCGGCACCGACGGCCTTGATGAGACGGCACGCCTGCGCGAGCGCCTCCTCTTCGGCCACGCCGGCGCCGTCGGTCTCCGACGGGAATGCGTGCGCCGACACGACCTCCACCTGAAGCGGCCCGAGGACGAGCGGAAGGACGTATGACGCGGCCGAGAATCCGTAGTCGACGACGACGCGGAACTGACGACTGCGGATCCGGTCGACGTCCAGGCTCGCGAGCAGGTCGTGCGCGTACGACTCGCGGACGCGTGCCGGATAGGTCGTGGCGCCGACGTCGGCCGCGGCCATGCGCCGAAGCTCCTGCCGTGTGTAGTGCTTCTCGATCTCCTTTTGCATCGACGCCGTCAGCTCGATCCCGGGCGGCTCGAAGAACTGGATGCGGATCGCCTCCGGGTCGCGCGGCGAGATGCCGACGTGGACACCGGCGTCGAAGCTCTCGGACTTCAAGAGGTGCCGCGCAACGCCAGCCGGGAGCACGCGCAGGTCGGCGACGTTGACGCCGGTCGAGTTGAGGCCGGAGATCATCGCGCGTTTCGTGACACGGCAAGCCGGCGCGCCTTCGCGGCTCATCACGACGCGTGCACCGCGCCGCAACGCTGTCCCAAAGGACGCAGCGAGCCGAACCGCGACCTCCGGGGTCAGGTCGACGTTGATCAGCCCTTGCACGCCTTCTTGGTCGAAGAGCCGGGCCGACGCGCGCGACTCCCAGATCAGGCTCTCGAAGATCTGGGCGCCAGCCTCGACCTCCTTGTACGGATAGATCCGGACGCCAGGCAGGATCACGCTCTCGGCGCCGACCCTCACCTCGTCGCCGATCGCGACGCCTTCGTGCACGCGGACATGCGCGCGCAGATCGCACGAGCGCCCGAGAATCGCGCCTTCGACGAGAGTGGAACGACCGAGATACGAGCCCGCGTCGACGATCGAGCGCGACACGCGCGCCGAGTCGCGCAGCGTGACGCCGCTTCCGAGAACGGAGTACGGACCGACGGACGCGTCGGCGCCGATGCGGCTGTTCGGCCCGATGAAGGCCGGTCCCTCGACCGCATCGAGCTCGACGTCGACGCCTTCGCCGATCCAGACGTTCCCGCGGAGCTGGACTCCTGGAATGTTGAGGCGAAGGCGCTCGTCGAGCGCGTCGAAGTTCGCCTGGCGGTATTGGTCGAGGTTGCCGATGTCCTGCCAGTAGCCCTCGACGACGAAGCCGTACATCGGCCGCCCCATCTCGAGCAAAAGCGGAAAGAGCTCCTTCGAGAAGTCGAACGGCCGGTCGGTCGGCACATGCCGCAGCACTTCGGGCTCGAGCAAGTAGATCCCGGTGTTGATCGTGTCGGAGAACACCTGACCCCACGACGGCTTCTCGAGGAAGCGCTCGACGCGGCCGTCCGCGTCCGTGACGACGATGCCGAACTCGAGTGGGTTGTCGACCGACTTGAGGCCGATCGTGGCCGACGCGCCCTTCTCCCGGTGGAAGTTCACGAGCGCCGTCAGGTCGACGTCGCAGAGCGCGTCGCCCGAGATGACGAGGAACGTCTCGTCGAGCTTGTCGCCGGCGAGGCGGACCGACCCCGCCGTCCCGAGCGGCGACTCCTCGACCGAATACTCGATCTGGAGGCCGAGGCTCTCGCCGGAGCCGAAGTACGAGCGAATGGCCTGTGGCAGGAACGCCACCGTGACGATCACTTCTTCGAATCCGTGGACCTTGAGGAGCTCGATGATGTGCTCCATGCAGGGCTTGCCGACGATCGGGACCATCGGCTTCGGCTGATTCGAGGTGAGCGGCCGAAGGCGTGTGCCCTCGCCCCCGGCCATGACGACGGCCTTCATCGTCTCAGTTCCTTCCACGCGGTGCGGACGTACAACATCGCGGCGACGAGCGCGAGTACGACGCCCGCCCAGAAGAGCCAAAGCGGCCAGTCGTCGTCAGTGACGATCCGGAAGGCGACGCCTGCGTAGAGAAACCACGTCGCGATCTTGCCGACGAGATTCACGTCGATCTCGACGCCGCGCGGGACGAGGAACGGGTAGCCGAAGAGCAGCAGTCCATCGCGCGCGAGGATGACGACGAGACCAGCCCAGGGCAGCCGGTCGTAGTAGACGAGCAGGACGACGGCCGCGTCGATCAGGAGGCGGTCTGCGAGCGGGTCGGCGATCTTGCCGAAACGGGACTCGGCGTGCCAGCGGCGCGCGAGGTAGCCGTCGAGCTGGTCGGTGATTGCGGCGGCCCCGAACAGGATGCCGGCGGGCCAGCTCGGCGACTCGCCCGCCTCGATCATCAAGGCGACGAAGACCGGAATGACGAGCAGGCGCGCAACGGTCAGCACGTTCGGTAGCAGTGCCAACGGAGCCGGTACAGCGCGTGTCGCCACGCTCGAAGGATACGCGGCGGTTGAAAAGGGCCTGCTAGCGGCGCTTGTGCAGACGAGCCGCCCAGTAAGCGGTCCGCGCGACGTACGCGTACGCCGCGGATGTGCCGTGCAAGCCCCACGCGCCTTCGTAGCTCTGGTAACCGCGCATCGGTCGGGCGGGCTCGACCTGCGTTCCTTCGCCCCACTCGTTGTAGCTCGTCACGGTGACGAGATCAGTCGGGGCAGCCAGGGCCGCTCTCCACATCCCGTCGTAGGTCTTGCCGTTCCGCCTCGGCTTGATCCGCGGGTCGCCGTCGGCTTTGACCGCGTCGTAACCGGGTCCGACCGACGGCGCACAGAGGAGTCCCCGGGCATGCGCCTGGTTGCAGAGTCGCCCGAAGGTGTCCGGGCCGTACCCGACGATGTCGTAGGTGTAGACGCCGTCGAAGCGCGCCGCCGATGCGAAGCCGACGTATGGCGTCTGTGCGAAGAGCCGGACCTGCGCCATCCCCTCTCGCGCCGCAGCCCAGTCCGCTGCCGGAATCGACTCGGCGTTGTAGACGTAGACGTCCGTGATTCCGAGGCCGGCGAGATAGGCGACGTCCTCGGCGACGCTCGCTGGTGTGCGATCGGGGTACGGCTCGATGTGAGCGGCAACGACGAGGTGACGCTTCCGCGCCGCTCCGAGGAGCGTCTCGAGGCGCTGGTCGGTCGCTGACCCGCGGCCCCACCACGAGACGACGAGCTCGTCGATGCCTGCGCCCGCGATCTCCTTCAGCTGCGCCGCTTGGATCTTCGCGTCGCTGCTCGAGTACACGCCGCGAAGCGGGAAGAACGGCGAGTAGATGTCGACGGGCGGTCGGTGGGCGTTCTGGAGCCACATCTCGTACTCGCCGTCGTGCAGCGGCGTCCCGTACCACGGGTAGTAGAAGATCGCGACCGTCGGTCGAGCCGGCGAGCCGCCGACGGCGAACGGGACCGCGAGGAGCGCAAGCAGAAGCGCGAACGCAAGGGGGGAAAGCGTTCTCTTCACCGAAGCGGAACGTAACGTCGCGTGCTGATGGACTCAACCCCCTTCGGAACCACGCGGCCCGATCCTGCGTCGCGGAAGGCTAGAGCGTCGGTGCGCGGGACTGGTCAAGAGCTGCGCGAACGGCGCGCGCCAGCTCGAGCATCTTGAAGGGCTTCTGGAGGAAGACGGTCGACTCGTCCGCGAGAACGTCGTCCGCGTGCAAGCCCGCAGGATGCCCGGACATGTAGACGACGCGCAGGTCGGGGTCGCGCTTGCGAAGCTGTGTCGCGAGCTCGCGACCGTTCAGCTTCGGCATCACGACGTCGGTGACGAGGACGTCGAACCGTTCCTCGCCCGCGAGGACGATCGCCGCGAGCGGGTCGGCGGCCGTCACGATCCGGTAACCGTGCTCGCGGAGCATCGACGCGACGAGGTCGCGCACGGTCTCGTCGTCGTCCACGAGCAAGACGTGTTCAGAACCGCCCTCGGCGGGAATGTGCTCGGGCACGAGCGTCGGGGCAACCGGCTCGGTCAGTTGCGGCAGATAGATCCGGACTGTCGTGCCCTGGCAGGGCTCGCTTGCGACCGTGACGCGGCCGCCGGTCTGCGTGACGACGCCGTAGACCGTCGCGAGGCCAAGGCCTGTGCCTGAGGTCGCGGCCTTCGTCGTGAAGAACGGCTCGAATGCTCTGCCGAGCGTTTCCTCGTCCATCCCGATTCCGGTGTCTGCAACCGCGAGCAAGACGAAAGCGCCGGGCTCGAGCCCGATCACTTCCGCGTCTTCCGGCGTAACGTCGACGTTCGCGGTCTCCATCGTCAGGACACCGCCCTGGGGCATCGCGTCGCGTGCGTTCTGCGCGAGGTCGAGCACGACCTGTGCGAGCGCCGCGCGGTCGCCGCGTACAGTGCCGAGCCCTGCGCCGAGCGAGCTGACGATGCGGATGTCGTCGCCCACCGTGCGCCGGATGACGGCCTCGGTCTCGTGGACGAGATCGTTCAGGTTCAGCACGTGTTCGTCGAGCGAGCGGCTCCGGCTGAACGTCAAGAGCTGATGTGAGAGATGACCAGCGCGATCTGCGGCGCGCATCATCTGCTCGACGTCGCGCGACGCCTCGTCCTCCCCGTGGAGGTGGGAGAGCGCGAACTGCCCGTAACCGCCGACCGCTTGCACGACGTCGTTGACGTGGTGTGCGACGCCGGCTGCGAGTCGCCGCAGCGCTTGCATCTTCTCCGCCTGTCGGAGCTGCCGCTCGAGCCGGCGCTCGTCGGTTACCTCACGCAGGCTCGCGAGGTGCCGGCCCGGTGCAATCGCGGCCGCGGCCGAGATGTCGTAACTCACCTCGGCGCCGTCGGGAGCCGTGAAGCACCACGTGCCTCGCAGCTCGCCCTCGGCCAGCAGTCGCTCCCAGACCTGGCGCGTCTCGTCGGCCGACGTACCGAAGACGTCTTCGAGCTTCCGGCCCACGACCTCTTCGCACTCGCGGCCAACGGCGCGGCAGAGCGCCGCGTTCGCCTCGACGACGACGCGCGCGTCGTCGGCGACGAACATCGCATCCGGCGAAGCGTCGAAGACCGAGTCGCGCTTGGCACGGCCACGGCGCACGAGCTCGGCGAGCGAGCCGGCTGTCAACGCGAGCGCGCCGACCGCGATCCAGACGACCGCGCCCGCGTGCACGCTGAAAAAGGAAGCCGCATCCATACTCGCCCTCGGCGCCGAATCTCGGGCCGCGATCCGAGTATCGGCGCCGCTCGGGCGACGCGCCATCCATGTTTTGTGGGACGCCGGCTCACCCGGATGGGGTTCACCCAAACTGGGCGCGGCGCTTGCCGGCCTGCTTGGCGGCGGCGCCTACGCTGCAGCCGCCGCCCGCTCGAGCTCGTCAACGTCGATCTTCTTCATCTGGAGCATCGCCGCCATCACCCGTTGCGACTTTTCGCGGTCAGGATCGGCGAGCAGCTCGTCCA
>JBKPRX010000004.1:0-8551 GCA_046734795.1 Actinomycetota bacterium | reverse complement strand
CCCTTCTCGGGCGAGATGAGCGGCAGGACGGCGGTCATCATCCCGATCCCGATGAACGAGACCGACGCGATCGCGAGCACCGCGAGCGCCGCCGGGTAGTTCGCGTGCGGCACGTGGATGCCGATGAACGCGACGACGCAGACGAAGAGGATCGCCGCGCGCACGATCCCGTAGAGCACCGAAAAGATCCCCATCCCGAAGAGGTGCACCGGCCGCGCGACCGGGGCCATGAACGTGTACTCGATCGTCCCCTCCCAGCGCTCCCAGGCCACCGTCTCGGTGACGATCTCGAAGATGATCCCGAGGTAGGCCCAGATCACGCCGCCGACGAGGAACTTCGTCGCGAGCGCGTTCTGCTGCGCCTCCGACACGTTCACGCCGCGGGCGATGAAGACGATCGTGAGCGTGTTCGCGATCGTCCAGAGCATGAACGCGATGTCCCACCAGATGTACCGCTTGACGAGGTAGACGTTGCGCTGGACGACTCCGCTGAAGCCGATCAGCTCGTGGCGGAGCGTTGTTGCCGCGCCCTGGGTCATGCCGGTACCTCCTCTCGCTCCTCCTCGAACGACCGGCCCGTCGCCGCGAAGAACGCCTCCTCGAGGGTGTCCGAGGCGTAGCGGCGCTTGAGCTCGTCCGCCGGCTCGAGGCAGAGGAGCTCGCCGTCGTCGAGGATCCCGACGCGGTTGGCGAGCGTCTCGGCCTCGACGAGGTCGTGCGTGCAGAGCAGCGTCGTCGTGTCGTGCGTCCGCCACATCTCCTCGATGAACTGCTGCACCTCGAGCTTGGAGCGCGGATCGAGGCCGGTCGTCGGCTCGTCGAGGAGCAGCAGGACGGGCGCCGTGAGGAGCGCCCGCGCGAGCGCGACCTTCTGCTGCATGCCGCGTGAGAGGTTCTCCATCGCCTCGGTGCGGCGGTCGTCCGGGAAGCCGACGCGCGTCAGGATCTCCGGGATCCGCGGCCGTGTCTGCGCGCCGGTCAGCCCATAGAAGCGGGCGGAGTAGCTCAGGTTCTCGGTCGCGGACATCTTCTTGAAGAACGACGCCTCCACCGAGACGCGATTGACCAACCGCTGGACGGCGCGCGGCTCGCGGAAGACGTCGTGCCCGAAGACACGCGCACTCCCGCCGTCGTGGAGCAGGAGCGTCGCGAGCAGGCGGACGAGCGTCGACTTGCCCGAGCCGTTCTGACCCAGGATCGCGACGCACTCACCGCGCTCCATCGTGAACGAGACGTCCTTCAGCGCGGCGACGCGGCGGCGGCGCCTCGCGAGGCCGCTCCCGTCCTTCCGGACGAACTCCTTGCGCAGGTTGTGAACTTCGACGGCAAACACGTGCTGCTCCTTTGTATTCGCGGGAACCGGCTTCGGCGTAGCGCGACAGGGCGCGCCTCTCCCGCGGGAGGCGCGCGCGCAGCTCGGAGTTAGCCGAAGCGGAGCAGCATCAGGAGGTCGAGGCTACCAGCCGGTGCCGAGGGCGTCCACTACTTCGTCCCGGGCCACGGCGGGTGCAGGCTCTCCAGGAGCTCCGCCGAGAGCGTGCGCCACTCGCCCTCCGGCTCGTCCTCGAACGGCGACTCGTCGTCGAGCTTGCCGCGGACCTCGTCGGCGCACATGCCGCTCGCGTCCATGATCTTCGGGTCGACGTAGATCGGCGCGCCGACCCTCGTCGCGAGGTTCAGCGCGTCGCTCGGGCGGGCGTCGATCTCGCTCGTCCGGCCGCCCGCCGAGAGGGTGAGCACGGCGTAGAAGGTCTTGTCGCGCAGGCTCGCGACGGCGACCCGTTCGACGGCGGCACCGCTCGCCTCGAGCAGGCTCGCCATCAGATCGGCGGTGAGCGGCCGCGGCATCGTCCCGCCGGTGAGCTGGAGTGCGAGCGCGTCTCCCTCGGCCGCGCCGATCCAGATCGGCAGCACGCGGTCGCCGCCCTTCTCGCGGAGCAGGACGATGCGGAGCGAGCGGCTCGAGACCTCCTCGCCCGCCAGAACCCGAATCACGACGTCCTCGAGGGTCATTTCGATCATCGGAACCTCCCTTCGTGTCGGAGCCAGACTCGACAGGCGGTCGCGCAGACGCGCCCGCGCCCGGTGCAGCCGGACGCGAACGGTTCCCGCCGGCTCGCCGAGGAGCGCGGCGATCTCCTCGCACGACAGCCCGTCCACGTAGTGCAGGAGCACCGCCCGCCGCTGCGCCGCCGGCAGCACGTTCAGCGCGCAGGCGACGAGCGACCACACCTCGCGCGTCTCGAGGATCTCGGCCGGCGATGGATCGGCGGCCACGAGGGCCGCCAGCCGAGTCGGATCGAGCGCCGGCAGCGCGCCGTTGCGGCGGCTGCGCAGGCGCATCTTGGCGAGGTTGAGCGCGATGCCGTACACCCAGCTCGAGAACCGCTCCGGCTCGCGGAGGCGGCCCAGCCCGAGGTACGCCTGGAGCAGCGTCTCCTGCGTCAGGTCCTCGGCCTCGACGGCGTCGCCGAGCAGGCGCTCTGCGAGCGCCGAGAGCCGAGGCGCGTGCCGGTCCGCGAGCTCGCCGAAGGCCGCATGGTCTCCGGCGAGGCTCGCCGCCACGAGGTCGCTGTCCTGCACTGTCACGTAGTTGCGGCCATCCCCAAAAGGGTTACGCCTTTTTGCCACCGTCCGCACTCTCGTCTACAGTCCGTCTCGGCGTCGTCGGCGAAGACGGCGTCGAGGCGATGGAGCCTCGGGACCCGAGTCCCGGGCTCTTTTTTTGTGGTCCGACGGCGGCAGGAGGGACGGATGGAAGACGTGAGGCACTACCTGGCGAACGGCGCGGCGACCTCGCCGGCGGCACGCGAGGCGATCGAGTGGGCGGGTCAGACGCGGGCCGAGATGGTCGACCTCAAGTTCTGCGACCTGCTCGGGACCTGGCAGCACGTGACGCTCCCGATCGGCTCCTTCGACGAGGAGGCCTTCGACGAGGGGCTCGGCTTCGACGGCTCGTCGATCCGCGGCTGGCAGGGCATCTCCGAGTCGGACATGCTCCTCATGCCGGATCCCGCGAGCGCGATCCTCGACCCGGCGACCGAGGCGCCGACGCTCTCGCTCGTGTGCGAGATCGTCGACCCGATCACGCACGAGCCGTATGCGAAGGACCCGCGGCGCGTCGCGAGGCGCGCCGAGGACTACCTCCGCTCGACGGGTATCGCCGACACGGCCTACTTCGGGCCCGAGTGCGAGTTCTTCGTCTTCGACGAGGTCTCGTACGAGCTTGCGCCGAACCGCTCTCACTACGCGGTCGACTCGCCCGAGGGGCACTGGAACTCCGGCAAGCCGGGCCTCGGCTACACGGTGCGCGAGAAGGAGGGCTACTTCCCGCCCGCGCCGCACGACACGCTGCACGACCTGCGAACGCGGATGGTGCTGATGCTCGAGCGGCTGGGCATCCCGTGCGAGTTCCACCACCACGAGGTCGCCTCGGGCGGGCAGTGCGAGATCGACCTCCGCTTCCAGAGCCTGACCCGCATGGCCGATCAGGTCATGACCTACAAGTACGTGGTCAAGAACGTCGCGCGCGCGGCCGGCAAGACGGTGACGTTCATGCCGAAGCCGATCTTCGGCGACAACGGCTCCGGCATGCACTGCCACCAGTCGCTCTGGAAGGAAGGCACGCCGCTGATGGCGGATCGCTCCGGCTACGCGGGGCTGTCGCAGCTCGCGCGCTCCTACGTCGGCGGCCTGCTCGCGCACGCGCCGGCGCTGCTCGCCTTCTGCGCGCCGACGACGAACTCGTACCGGCGGCTCGTGCCGGGCTACGAGGCGCCCGTCAACCTCGTCTACTCGCAGCGCAACCGGTCGGCGTGCATCCGGATCCCGATGTACTCGGAGTCGCCGAAGGCCAAGCGGATCGAGTTCCGCTGCCCCGATTCGTCGGCCAACCCGTACCTGGCCTTTGCGGCCATGCTGATGGCGGGGATCGACGGGATCGAGCGCGGTCTCGACCCCGGCGCCCCCGCCGACTACGACCTCTTCGAGGAGGCGCACGGCGAGGTCGCGCAGGTGCCCGGGTCGCTCGGCGAGGCGCTCGACGCGCTCGAGGCCGACCACGAGTTCCTCACGGCGGGCGGCGTGTTCTCGGAGGAGCTGATCCGCACCTGGATCGACTACAAGCGCGCGAACGAGGTCGACCTCGTGCGGCTGCGCCCGCACCCGGCTGAGTTCTCCCTGTACTTCGACTGCTAGGTGCCGCAGGGCGCCTTGAAGATCCGCGACCTCCGCCCTGGGGACTGGCCGGAGGTCGCGGGGATCTATGCGGCCGGGGTGGCGACGCGAAACGCCACGTTCGAAACGGCCGTGCCCTCGTGGGAGGAGTGGGACGCGCGGCACCTGGCGCGGCCGCGGCTGGTGGCGGTGGAGGCCAGAGCGGTCGTGGCGTGGGCGGCGCTCTCGCCGGTGTCGGCGCGGGGGTGCTACGCGGGCGTGGCAGAGGACAGCGTGTACGTCGCGCCCGCCCGGCAGGGCCGGGGCGTGGGGCGGGCACTGCTGGAGGAGCTCGTCGCGCGGTCGGAGGCGGAGGGGCTCTGGACGCTCCAGACGTCGATCTTCCCCGAGAACCGCGCGAGCATCGCGCTCCACGTGCGCTGCGGCTTCCGCGTCGTCGGGGTGCGCGAGCGGATCGCGGAGCTCGACGGGGTGTGGCGGGACACGGTGTTGCTCGAGCGGCGTGCCGGGTCGGTCCCGTCCCAATCCCCCACCCACCCTGGGGAACGGAGTTCGAGGGTACCGCGGGAAGGCGCGCGCCTCTGTGCCGATTTGGCGCCGAAAGCCAGGCCAGCCGGACGAGGACGGCGGCGCGCGTGATCAAGGTCGAGGCGATCGTGCTTCGCGAGCGCGTCGAGACCGTCATCGACGCCGTCGAGGAGGCGACCGGCCACGTCGGCGTCACCGTCGTCGAGGCGGTCGGCCACGGCCGCGAGCGCGGGATCACACACGAGTACCGCGGCCGGGTCTTCGAGTCGCGCTTCCTGCCGAAGGCGCAGCTCACGTTCGTCGTGGCAGACGGCCTCGCCCCCAGCGTCGTCGCGGCGATCGCCGACTCGGCCCGCACCGGCAACGAGTCCGGCGACGGCCTTGTCTGGACGAGCCCCGTCGGCAACGTCACGCACCACCGCACCGGCAAGCGCCTCGAGGAGGTCGAGCGATGAAGACAACCGACGTGCTCATCGCCGCGAACACGATCTGGGTCGTCGTCGCGGCCGTGCTCGTCATGTTCATGCAGGCGGGGTTCGCGCTCCTCGAGGCGGGCCTCGCCCGGATGAAGAACGCCGCGCACATCGCCGGCAAGAACGTGCTCGTCTTCGGCGTCTGCTCGCTCGTCTACTGGGCGGTCGGCTTCGGCCTCGCCTTCGGGGACGGGAACGCGCTCGTCGGGACGCACGGCTTCCTGCCCTCCTCTGGCGCTCTCCTCGAGGTCGGCAAGGCGCCGTTCAGCTTCTTCACGACCGTCCCCGGCGCGGCCGGCTACCTCTTCGAGGTCGTCTTCGCCGGCGTGTCGCTCGCGATCGTCTGGGGAGCCATGGCCGAGCGGGCCAAGCTGTGGGTCTACTTCGCCTTCGGCGCCGTCTTCACCGTCCTCTACTCGATCACCTCGCACTGGGTCTGGCACCCGGGCGGCTGGCTGTTCTCGCTCGGCATGCAGGACTTCGCCGGCTCCACCGTCGTCCACTACCAGGGCGCCCTCGCCGCGCTCGCCGGCGCGCTCCTCCTCGGCCCGCGGATCGGCAAGTTCGGCCGCGACGGCCGGGCGAACCCGATCCCGGGCCACAACATGCCCTACGCCGTCCTCGGGACGATCATCCTCTGGTTCGGCTGGTTCGGATTCAACCCGGGGTCGACGCTCGGCGTCGTCACCGGCGACCGCATCGGCTACTTCGGCTACGTCGCGCTGACGACGAACCTCGCCGCGGCCGCCGGAGCGCTCGGAGGCGTTGCAACCTCCTGGATCGTGCTGCGCAAGCCCGACATCTCGATGATGCTGAACGGCGCGCTTGCCGCGCTCGTCGCGATCACCGCCGCCTGCGGCTTCGTCGCCCCCTGGGCGGCGATCGTGATCGGCCTCGCATCCGGGTTCATCGCGGTCACCGGCGTGCTCGTCGTCGAGCGGCTCGGCATCGACGACCCGATCGGCGCAGTCGCCGTCCACGGAGCCTCGGGCGTGTGGGGCACGATCGCGACCGGCCTCTTCGCGGTTCCCGCGCTCGCCGCCAACCTCGGCACCGGCCGGGGCGGCTTCTTCTACACCGGCTCGCTGCACCAGGTGTGGGTGCAGCTCCTCGGCCTCGCCGCGGTCGGCGCGTTCACGTTCTCCGCCTCCTTCGGCGCCCTCTGGACGATGAAGCGACTGTGGGGCATCCGCGTCGAGGAGCACGTGGAGACGTCCGGCCTCGACGTCTCGGAGCACGGCATGTGGGGCTATCCCGAGTTCTACATCCCGGTCCCCGGCGGCTACGGCACCGAGGCGCACGGCCACCTGCTCGGCCACGCGCACCCGCACCCAGCCGCCGCCGAGCCCGAAGCCGCCTGAGAGGCGTCGCTTGCGACGCCGCCATGAGGACGCGCGGGTTTCCGCGCGTCCGTCTGAACCGACCGGTCGACACTCTGGGAGTGGTTTCGAAACCGCTTCTAAGCGATCGCGAAGGTCACGGTCACGTTGGCCTCGATCTTCTGCGTGCCCGGCTCGATCGGCGCCGCCGCGGCCAACCGTGCCGACTGATAGGCGTAGGGCTGCGGCGCGGCACCGTTCTCGACGACGTTCGTGACGGCCCCGACCTGCACGCCGGCGGCTTGCGCGATCGCCGTGGCCTTCGCCCGGGCGGCGCGGATGCCGTCCTTCAGCGCGTCCTGGTAGAGCCGGTCGCGGTCGGAGATGCCGAGAGACGGACCCGAGATCTCGTTGGCCCCGGCGGCCACGGCGGCATCGACGACCGCCCCTGCCCGGCCAATCGGAGACGTGGCCGCGACCGAGTTGCGAGCGGTGTAGCCGTCGATCCGGCTTCCGTCCTCGGTGAAATGCGGGTCCAGCGAGACGTCTTGCGTCTGGATGTTCTTCGCGTCGATCCCGGCGCGCTGGAGGGCGACGAGCATCCGGCGCGTCTCGGCGCTGTTCGCCGCCAGCGCCTGTTTGGCCGTGTCGGCGCGAGTGACGACGGCGAAGCCGAGCTGGGCGCGGTCCGGCACCCGCTCGATCGTCCCCGTGGCCGTGACGGTGATCGTTCGGCCCGAGGGCGACGCCTTTCCGTGCGCGCCGTCCGGGCGGCCGACCCCGACGAGCGCGGCTGCGCCGAGAACGAGCGCCGCGAGCGCGGCGATCCGTGCGATCTTCATGGTTCCTCCCGAGTCGTGACGACCTACGTACGCCACCGCGCATGCGGCCGGTCACACTTCAGGCGTGACCTACCGCTTCGTCGACTGCCGCTGGGATCTCGCCGACCCGGAGGCCGGCCGGCGCGCGTACCTCGAAGCGCACGTCCCGGGCGCCGTCTTCCTCGACGTCGAGCGCGACCTCTCCGGGGCGCCGGGCTCGGCGGGCCGGCACCCGCTGCCGAGCGCGGACGACTTCGCGGCCGCAGCCTCGCGCGCCGGGATCGGGCCCGGCGTCTTCGCCGTCGCCTACGGCTCGATGGGCGGCGCCGAGCGGCTCTGGTGGCTGCTCCGCCACTTCGGCCACGACGACTGCGCCGTCCTCGATCTCGCCGGCTGGCACGGGCCGCTCCGCGGCGGCGAGGAACGCGTCGAGCCCGCGCGGTTCGAGCCGCGGCCGCGCGCGGGGGACACGATCGATGCAGAGGAGCTCGAGCGGCGGCGCGACGAGCTCGTCGTTGTCGACGCACGCGTCCCGGCGCGCTACCGCGGCGAACCGAACCCGATCGACCGCGTCCCCGGCCGCATCCCCGGCGCCCTCAACGCGCCGTGGAACGAGCCGCTTCCGGACCTCCCCGAGGGCTGCCTAGTCGCCTACTGCGGCTCAGGCGTGACGGCCTGCGTCGTCCTGCACCGCCTTGCGCTCTCAGGCCGGGAAGGCAGGCTCTATCCCGGTTCCTGGAGCGAGTGGGAGCAACGCGGCCGCCCCGTCGAGCGGGGCTAAGCGGCCGCCAGGCCGCCCAGGTACGGGCCCCAGCGCTCCGGGATGTGCGGCGCCGCGAGGTGGATGAAGAGCACCGGCGTCGGCGGCCTCGGCGGGTGGCGCAGCACGAGGCCCGCCTCCTCGAGCGAGCGGTTCCCCTTCTTCAGGTTGCACGGGGCGCACGAGGTGACGACGTTCTCCCAGACCGAGTCGCCGCCCCGGCTGCGCGGGACGACGTGGTCGAGCGTGAGCCGTCCGCCTGCCGAGCCGCAGTAGACGCACCGCCAGCCGTCGCGGGCGAAGAGGGCGCGCCGCGAGATCTTCCGCTGCACGGCCCTCGGCACGCGGATGTAGGTCACGAGCCGGATCACGTGCGGCCACGGGAAGGTCGTCGTCGCCGAGGCGAGCGGCCGGTCGAGCCGCTCGATCACCTCGGCCTTGCCCTTGTACACGAGCACGTGGGCACGCCGAACG
>JBKPRX010000003.1:0-30858 GCA_046734795.1 Actinomycetota bacterium | reverse complement strand
GTCTCGGCGGCCGACGGCCCGATGCCGCAAACGCGCGAGCACATCCTGCTCGCCCGCCAGGTCGAGGTGCCGTCGATCGTCGTCGCGCTGAACAAGGCCGACATGGTCGACGACCCCGAGCTGCTCGAGCTCGTCGAGCTGGAGGTCCGCGAGCTGCTGTCGAGGTACGAGTTCCCAGGCGACGACATTCCCGTCATCCAGGTATCGGCGCTGAAGGCGCTCGAGGGCGATGCGGAGTGGACGGCCAAGATCCTCGAGCTGATGGAGGCCGTCGACAGCTACATCCCGGAGCCGACGCGCGATCTCGACAAGCCGTTCCTGATGCCGATCGAGGACGTCTTCACGATCACCGGTCGTGGGACCGTCGTCACCGGCCGCGTGGAGCAGGGCTCGATCAAGGTCGGCGACGAGATCGAGATCGTCGGCATCCACCCGGAGACCGCCAAGACGGTCGTGACCGGTGTCGAGATGTTCAACAAGACACTCGATTACGCCCAGGCGGGCGACAATGCCGGTGCGCTCCTCCGTGGTACGAAGCGCGAGGAGGTCGAGCGCGGGCAGGTGCTTTCGAAGCCGGGCTCGATCACGCCGCACACGCACTTCAACGCCGAGGTCTACGTCCTCTCGAAGGACGAGGGTGGCCGTCACACGCCGTTCTTCAACGGCTACCGGCCGCAGTTCTACTTCCGCACGACGGACGTGACCGGCTCGATCAAGCTCCCGGACGGCCAGGAGATGGTCATGCCGGGCGACAACACGAATATGGAGATCGAGTTGATCCAGCCGATCGCAATGGATCAGGGTCTCCGCTTCGCGATCCGCGAAGGTGGCCGCACCGTGGGCGCCGGCGTGGTCACGGAGATCAAGAAGTAGCGATCGGACGAGTGAAGGGACGGCGCCGGTGCCACAGCAGAAGATCCGAATCAGGCTGAAGGGCTACGACCACCAGCAGGTGGACAAGTCCGCCCGCGACATCGTGGACACGGCCCAGCGCACCGGCGCCACCATCACGGGCCCGGTCCCGCTCCCGACGGAGAAAAACGTCTACGCCGTGATCCGCGGTCCGTTCAAGGACAAGGACTCGCGCGAGCACTTCGAGGTGCGAACGCACAAGCGGCTGATCGACATCCATTCCCCGACGCCGAAGACGGTCGACTCGCTGATGCGTCTCGACCTTCCGGCCGGCGTCGACATCGAGATCAAGCTCTGAGGCGTCGATGGCAAAGGGGATCCTCGGCAGGAAGCTCGGCATGACCAGTCTCTTCGACGAGGAGACCGGCGTCGTGACACCGGTCACTGTGATCGAGGCAGGCCCGTGTCCCGTCGTCCAGGTGAAGACGCACGACGTCGACGGCTACGACGCGGTTCAGATCGCATTCGAGCCCGTGGCCGAGCGGAAGCTGTCAAAAGCTGAACGCGGGCACCTTGCAAAGCACGGCGTCGAGCACGCGTATCGCCACCTCGTCGAGCTACGCGGCCGCAGCGACGCAGTCGCGGGCGAGGCGGTCACTGTCGAGTCGTTCCAGGCGGGCGACAAGGTGAAGGTCGCCGGCGTGTCGATCGGCAAGGGCTTTCAGGGAACGATCAAGCGCCACAACTTCTCACGCGGACCGGTTACACATGGGTCGCACAACGTCCGCAAGCCGGGTTCGATCGGAGCCTCGGCGACGCCGTCCCGCGTCTTCAAGGGTGTGCGCATGGCCGGGCGCATGGGCGGCAAACGTGTGACGCAAGTCGGCCTGACGGTTCACGCCGTCGATCCCGATCGGAATCTGCTCCTCGTCAAGGGCGCAGTGCCGGGGCCGCGAAACGGGTTGCTCGAGATTCGCGAGTGGACGAGGTGACGCGCTGATGGCTGCTCCGAAAGCGCCACTCGTCGATTCGAGCGGCAAGCGCTCGAAGGACATCTCGCTCGCAGAAGAGATCTTCGCCGCCGAGATCAAGGGACACCTCGTGCACGAGACCGTGCGTGCGGAGTTCAACGCACGGCGTGCAGGAACTCGCGGCGCAAAGTCTCGCGGCATGGTCTCCGGCGGGCGCTCGAAGCCGTGGCGCCAGAAGGGCACCGGTCGCGCGCGCCAAGGCACGATTCGTGCGCCGCAGTTCACCGGC
Organism: Actinomycetota bacterium; assembly: GCA_046734795.1. Lineage (GTDB taxonomy): Bacteria > Actinomycetota > Thermoleophilia > Gaiellales > Gaiellaceae > JBKPRX01. Next base: position 28,746 of record JBKPRX010000003.1, on the reverse strand, counting down.
GGGGGCGTCGTATTCCCGCCAAATGGACGCAACTTCGAGGTCAAGGTGAACAAGAAGGTGCGTCGCGCTGCGCTGCGGGCTGCGTTGAGCGATCACGCCGGTAACGGCTCGCTCGTGCTCGTGGCCTCCGACGCTTTCGCGGAACCTTCGACGCGCGCGGCGGCGGCGATGCTCGAGACGCTCGAGCTGACGCGGCCGGTCGTGATCGTCGCGGCCGACGACGACGCCGCGCTTGTGAAGTCGTTCCGGAACCTCAAGCGAGTGCTCGTGACGACGGCGACGGAAGTCGAGGTCTCCGAGCTCGTCTGGGCGCGCGGCGTGATCGTGTCCGAGGCGTCGCTCGAAGAGCTCGAGCGGAGGGCATCGTGAGCCTCCATCCGAATGAGATCTTGCTCGCGCCTGTCGTGTCGGAGAAGAGCTACGGCCAGATCGTCGCGAACAAGTACACGTTCAAGGTTCATCAAGACGCACATCGGACGCAGGTTCGCCAAGCGGTCGAAGAGCTCTTCGACGTCAAGGTCGAGCGCGTGAACATCCTCAAGGTGCAATCGAAGCCGAAGCGCCGCGGAATGTTCCGGGGCACGAAGCCCGGCTGGAAGAAAGCTGTCGTGCAGCTGAAGGCCGGCGAGACGATCGAGATCTTCGGGGGTGCACAGCTCTGATGCCGGTCCGTCGCTACAAGCCGACGTCTCCTGGCCGGCGCTTCATGTCGGTCTCGACCTTCGAGGAAGTCACGAAGACCGAGCCCGAGAAGAGCCTGCTCGCGCCGATCACGAAGAAGGGCGGCCGCAACAACAACGGCCGGATCACGACGCGGCACCAAGGCGGCGGGCACAAGCGCCGCTACCGGATCATCGACTTCAAGCGCAGGAAAGACGCCGTGCCGGCAAAGGTCGCGTCGATCGAGTATGACCCGAATCGTTCTGCGCGCATCGCGCTTCTTCATTACGTCGACGGCGCGAAGGCCTATATCCTCGCGCCGGCGCAGTTGCGCGTCGGCGAGACGGTCGAGTCCGGTCCGGCTGCCGACATCAAGGTTGGCAATGCGCTGCCGCTCGAGAACATCCCGACCGGGACGCTCGTCCATGCGGTCGAGCTGAAGCCCGGCCAGGGCGCGAAGCTCGCACGCAGCGCAGGCGCAGGCGTTCAGCTCGTTGCGAAAGACGACGGCTTCGGCGTGCTCCGTCTCCCGTCGGGCGAGATGCGGAGAGTGCCGCTAGCCTGTCGCGCGACGGTTGGGCAGGTCGGAAACGTCGACCACGCAAACGTCACGATCGGCAAAGCCGGGCGAAGCCGCTGGAAGGGCAAGCGTCCCGCGGTGCGCGGCTCTGCCATGAACCCGGTCGACCATCCGCACGGAGGCGGCGAGGGGAAATCGAAGGGCGGTCGTCATCCGGTGACGCCGTGGGGTGTGCCGACGCTCGGAAAGCGAACGCGTCGCAAGCACAAGGAATCGGACAAGTTGATCGTTCGCGGCCGTCGCCGCGGAAAGGAAGGTCGGCGCTAGGTGTCGAGATCGAGCAAGAAAGGGCCGTTCGTCGAGGACCGCCTTCTGACCCGCGTTCAGTCGATGAACTCAGCGGGCGAGAAGCGGATGATCCGCACGTGGTCGCGGTCGTCCACGATCTTCCCCGAGATGGTCGGGCACACGATCGCCGTTCACGACGGCCGGAAGCACGTGCCGGTCTTCATCGACGAACAGATGGTCGGTCACAAGCTCGGTGAGTTCGCCCCGACGCGAACGTTCCGCGGACACGCCGGCGACCGCCAAGCCAAGGTGAAGCGTTAGTGGCCGCGACGGAAACAGGCCCGGTTGTGCGTTCGCAAGCGAAGTGGGTTCGCTCCTCGGCGCGAAAGGCGCGGCTCGTCACGGATCTGATCCGGGGCCGAACCGTCCCCGAAGCTCGCACCATCCTCGCGTTCTCCGATCGCGCGGTCGCGCACGAGGTCGAGAAGGTGCTGCGCTCCGCGGTTGCGAACGCCGAGGCGAACCACAATCTGAACGGCGACGAGCTCTACGTCCTCACGGCGTACGCCGACGAGGGGCCGACGCTCAAGCGCTGGCGCGCGCGTGCCCGTGGCCGCGTCGCGCGGATCCGCAAGCGCACCTGCCACATCACGATCCAGCTCGCACCCGCGCCGCAGCCGACTCACCAGGCGCCTGCTTCCGAAGCAGCGCAGGCGAAGCCGAAGCGCGCACCACGCCGAAAGAAGTCAGAGGAGGCTGTTGCCTGATGGGCCAGAAAGTGCACCCCGGCGGGATGCGCGTCGGCGTCATCCACCCGTGGAAGTCGAACTGGTACACGGGGAAGAAGGAGTTTGCGGCGTACCTCCTCGAGGACGTTCGCATCCGCGACCACATCTACGGAAAGCTCGCGCACGCGGGGCTGTCGGACATCCTGATCCGCAAGGACAAGCAGCGGATCACAGTCGACATCTACACCGCACGACCTGGGATCGTGATCGGCAAGTCGGGCGTCGAAGTGGATGCGCTCCGCAAGGAGCTGCACGCGATGACCGGCAAGAACGTCCACGTGAACATCAACGAGATCAAGCGTCCCGAGCTCGACGCGCGGCTCGTGGCGCAGTCGATCGCAGAGCAGCTGTCGAATCGTGTCGCCTTCCGGCGCGCAATGAAGCGCGCGCTCGCGTCCGCGATTCGCTCGGGCGCATCCGGTGTGCGGATCCAGTGCTCGGGCCGTCTGGGCGGCGCGGAGATGAGCCGCACCGAGAGCTACTCCGATGGCCGCGTGCCGCTGCACACGATCCGTGCCGACATCGACTACGGCTTCGTCGAGGCGAAGACGACGTACGGCAGGATCGGCGTAAAGGTCTGGGTCAACCGAGGCGAGATCATGCCGGAGGGATACGAAGGCATGGCGAGCGGCGACGGGCGCGCCGACCAGGACACGGCCAGGCGCCGTCGCGGCGGCGCTTCGCTCGAAGGCCTCGGCGCTTCGCGCGAGTCGGCTCGTACGCGCGGCGGCGACCGTGAAGGTCTTGGCCCCGTGCGTCGGCGCCGGCCTGCGGGCGCACGCGGCGGCGGCGGAAACCGGCCCGGCGCGCGCGATCGGGCTCGCGGTCAAAGCAACGTCGAACGCCCGCGCACCGACGAGCAGGCGAAGTCCGCCGAGGGCCGCGAGCAGCCGGTAATCGAGCCGGAGACGACAGCGACGCCGGAGGCAGTCGTCGAGGCGCCCGATACGACGACGCAGAAGAAAGCGAAGGCCGAGCCGCAGAAGAAAGCGAGCGCAGAGCAGGAGAAGAGCGACCAGTCCGGCGACCCGCCTGCCGAGTCGACGCGCGGCAAGGGCTCGGGCGGGCGCGGCACCAAGAAAGGTCGGAGCTAGCGCGCCATGTTGATGCCGAAGAAGACCAAGTTCCGGAAGGTGCATCGGGGCCGGCGCGCCGGCGAGTCGAAGGGCCAGACCGAGGTGCAGTTCGGCGAGTACGGGCTCAAGGCTGTCGACACCGGCTGGATCACGAACCGCCAGATCGAAGCTGCGCGAATCGCCATGACGCGCAAGATCAAGCGCGGCGGGAAGGTCTGGATCAACGTCTTTCCCGACAAGGCGTACACGAAGAAGCCGGCCGAGACGCGCATGGGCTCCGGCAAGGGTTCACCCGAAGGTTGGGTTGCCGTGATCAAGCGCGGGCGCGTCATGTTCGAGCTCGCCGGTGTCCCCGAGCCGCTCGCGCGTGAGGCGTTGCGTCTCGCCGGCCAGAAGCTGTCGATTCGAACCAAGGTCGTAAGCCGGGAGGCTGAGCTCTTTGACTAAGTCTTCGGATCTGCGATCGATGAACGACGAGGAGCTCCAGCAGAAGCTCGCGGACACGCGACACGAGCTCTTCAACCTTCGCTTCCAGTCCGCGACCGGCGCGCTCGAGAACGCAGCGCGACTGCGGCACACAAAGCGCGAGATCGCGCGCATCTTGACGATCCAGCACGAACGCGAAGCAGAGCCGGCGAGGTAACGAATGGCAGAGAACGAGACACCAGAAAACGACACACCTGAGAACGCCGAAACCGAGGCGAAGGCCGAGGCTGTGGAGGCAGAAGCTCCGGAAGCTGGGGCACCTGCCGCGGAAGAACCGGACACCGCGGAGCCCGCGGCCGAAGAGGCCGCGCCCGAGGAGACTCCGGCCGCAGAGCCCGTTGCCGAAGAGGAGCCGGCCGAAGCGCCCGCGGAGGGCGAGCCGGCTGAGGCAGCGGAGGAACCCGCGACAGAGGAGCCTGCGGCAGCCGAGGCGGAACCGAAGAAGAAACGGAAGCGGCTTCCGCGTCGCCTTCGCCCGCAGCGCACGCGCCCGCGCCGCCCGGCTTCGACGGGCACGAGGAAGCCGATCGTCCGACAGCCGAAGCCGGAGTCGGAACGCGGCCGTCGTCAGGAGCGCCGCGGCGTCGTCGTCTCGAGCGCGATGGACAAGACGATCGTCGTCAAGGTCGACATGATCAAGTCGCACCCGCGCTACAAGAAGGTCGTTCGGCGCTCCGTCAAGTTCCATGCGCACGACGAGCGCAACGAGGCGAACATCGGCGACGTCGTCCGCATCGTCGAGACGCGGCCGCTCTCGAAGACGAAGCGGTGGCGGCTCGCGGAAGTCATCGAGGTGGCGCGCTAGTGATCCAGCAGGAGTCACGACTCCGTGTCGCCGACAACACCGGCGCTCGCGAGATCCTCTGCATCCGCGTGATGGGCGGATCGAAGCGTCGCTACGCGCGTGTCGGCGACATCATCGTCGGCACCGTGAAGACGGCGACGCCGCAGGGCGCGGTGAAGAAGGGCGAGGTCGTCCGTGCCGTCGTCGTGCGAACGAAGAAGCCGTTCGGCCGCGAGGACGGAACCTCGATCGCCTTCGACGAGAACGCCGCTGTGATCATCGACGCGCAGCGCAACCCGCGCGGGACGCGCATCTTCGGCCCGGTCGCCCGCGAGCTGCGCGAACGAAATTTCATGAAGATCGTCTCGCTCGCACCGGAGGTCTTGTGATGGCAACGCAGACGATGCGGATCAAGAAGGGTGACGTCGTTCACGTGCTGAGCGGCAAGGACCGAGGCAAGCAGGGACGCGTCGTCGAGGCGCGCCCGAAGGACGGCCGCGTCGTGGTCGAGAACGTCAACATCGTCAAGCGTCATTCGCGCCCTCGGCCGATCCAGAATTCGAGCCGGATGGGAGGCGTTCAAATGACGCCGGGCGGCATCGTCGAGAAGCCGGCGCCGCTCCCCATGTCAAACGTCATGATCGTCTGCCCGACGTGTAACCGGCCTACTCGCGTCGGCATCGTCGTGAAAGAGGTCAAGGGCAAGCAGCGCCGCATTCGTGTCTGCAAGCGCGCCGACTGCGGCCAGGAGATCGATCGCTGATGGCGACCGCGACCGAGACGTATACACCGCGACTGAAGACGCTCTACGAGGAGGAGCTCCGCCCTCAGCTGAAGGAGGAGCTCGGCCTGAGCTCTGTGATGCAGGTGCCGCGCGTCACGAAGATCACGCTCAATATGGGCGTCGGCGAGGCGAAGACCGATGCGAAGCAGCTCGACGCCGCGCTCGAGGAGCTGACGACGATCGCCGGTCAGCGGGCCCAGATGCGCCGGGCGCGAAAGTCGATCGCGCAATTCAAGGTTCGGGAGGGAATGGCCGTCGGCGCACGGGTGACGTTACGCGGGGCCCGCATGTACGAGTTCCTCGATCGGCTCGTGTCGATTGCGCTCCCGCGCATCCGCGACTTCCGAGGTCTCAACCCGGACTCGTTCGACGGACGCGGCAACTATTCGCTCGGCATCCGCGAGCAGCTCATCTTTCCGGAGATCAACTACGACGACATCCAGCAGGTCCGCGGCCTCGACGTGACGATCACGACGAGCGCGCAGACGGACGAGCAAGGACACGCGCTGCTGACGGCGCTTGGGCTGCCGTTCGCAGGACGAGACGGACGAAGGGAGTAGGACCGCGTGGCGAAGAAGTCGCTGGTCGTGAAGCAAGCGCGGCCGCAGAAATACCAGGTCAGGAACTACACGCGTTGCAACCGCTGCGGGCGGCCGCGCGCGGTGTTTCGAAAGTTCGGTCTCTGCCGGATCTGCCTGCGCGAGCTCGCGCATCAGGGCGCGATTCCCGGCATGACGAAGTCAAGTTGGTGATGCCGTCATGATGACCGACCCGATCGCCGACATGCTCGCTCGCATCCGCAATGCCAACAAGGCGATGCATGCCTCAACTGAGATGCCGGCGTCGAAACTGAAGATTGAGATCGCGCGGATCCTGAAGGAAGAGGGCTACATCAAGGACTTCCGCGTCGTCGCCTCCTCGGATTGGAACTCCGGCCACGAGGACAAGCGCCAGCACCGCTCCTTCGACACGCTCTTCGTCGACCTCAAGTTCGGCCGCAACCGGCAGCGCGTCCTGAATGACCTCAAGCGAGTCTCGAAGCCGGGCAGGCGGATCTATTGGCGCAAGGACAGAACCCAGCGAGTCCCGATGCTGGGGGTTGCGATTCTCTCGACCTCCCAGGGCGTGCTCACCTCGCGCAAGGCGCAGGAGCGCGGTATCGGCGGCGAAGTCATCTGCTACGTGTGGTGAGACGATGAGTCGGATCGGAAGACGCCCAATCGAGCTACCCGCGGGTGTGACCGTGTCGGTCGATCCCGGGCGGGTGATGGTCGCCGGTCCGCTCGGCACTCTCGAGCAGCACGTGCCGCAGCGAATGGAGATCGAGCAGAACGAAGGCGTGATCACCGTCTCGCGTCCGACCGAGCGGGGCGAGGACCGCGCGCTGCACGGGCTCACGCGCACCCTGATCGCGAACATGGTCGAGGGTGTGACAAAGGGGTTCGAGAAGCGACTGGAGATCCAAGGCGTCGGCTATCGCGCCGCGCTGCGCGGCACCGACCTCGAGCTCAGCGTCGGCTACTCGCATCCGATCGTGATCAAGCCGCGCCAAGGAATCACGTTCGAAGTTCCCGTCCCGACGCAGGTGGTCGTGAAGGGGACGGACAAGCAGATCGTCGGGCAGACGGCCGCCGAAGTACGTCGGGTCCGTCCGCCGGAGCCGTACAAAGGCAAGGGCATCCGCTACGAGGGCGAGTACGTGCGCAGGAAGGTCGGCAAGCGTGCCTAGTCTGACGGTCCGCGAGGCCCGTATTCGCCGTCACCGACGTGTGCGCGGCAAGGTGCGCGGTTCCGCGGAGATTCCGCGCCTGGCCGTATTCCGATCAAACCGGGGGATCGCAGCGCAGCTCGTCGACGACGACGCCGGTCACACTCTGGCGGCCGCCTCCTGGCTGCACCTGCCGAAGTCCTTCAAGGGGTCGAAATCCGACCAGGCCGCGGAAGTCGGCAAGGCTCTCGCGCAAAGCGCGAAGAAGACGGGAATCGAGCGCGTGGTCTTTGACCGCGGCGGCTACCTTTACCACGGACGCGTCAAGGCGCTCGCCGACGGCGCGCGCGAGGGGGGACTGAAGTTTTGAGCATCGTCGAACGTGAGGTAATCGCCCGCGAGGAGACGCGCGAGCTCAAGGAGCGCGTGGTCGAAATCAACCGCGTCGCGAAGGTCGTCAAAGGCGGCCGCCGATTCTCGTTCACGGCGCTCGTCGTCATCGGCGACGAAGTCGACCGCGTCGGTGTCGGCTACGGGAAGGCGCGCGAGGTTCCGCTGGCAATCACGAAGGCCGTCGACGATGCGAAGAAGAACCTCTTCACCGTGCCGAAACACGGCCAGACGATCACGCACGAGGTCACGGGAACCCACGACGCTGCGAAAGTGCTGCTTCGCCCGGCAAGCCCGGGCACCGGCGTGATCGCGGGTGGCGGAGTTCGTGCGGTGCTCGAGCTCGCCGGCATCCGCGACATCCTCGCGAAGAGCCTCGGCACCACGAATCCGATCAACATGGCGAAGGCGACGGTCAACGGGCTGAAGCGCCTGCGCCGTCCTGAGGATGTCGCGCGCGAGCGCGGACTGACCGTGAGCCAGGTCCTGCCGCTCGGGTCGCCGCCTGCCAAGGAGGCCGACGCTCAAGGTGAAGCGCCGCCGGTCGTCGCGGAGCCGGCCCACGCCGAATCTCCGGCCGGCGATGAAGTCGCAGCAGAGCCGGCCGCGGTCGCTCCCGCCCCGCCTGAACCGGTCGCCGAGCCTGCGGTCGAGCCCGAGCCGGAGGCCGCTGCCGCGCCGGTGGCCGCGGAGCCCGCCGCCGAGGCCGAGGAGCCGGCGGCAGCTGCCGAAGAGGCGCCTGAGCCGGCGGCCGAAGAGAAGCCGAAGCGTCGCCGACTCGGCAGAAAGAAGACCGAAGGCTGATGGCCAAGGTTCGAATCACACAGGTGCGGAGCCAGATCGGGCAGAGCGAGCGCCATCGCGGCACGCTGCGCGCGCTCGGGCTCGGCAAGATCGGCCGGAGCGCCGAGCACGCCGAGAGTCCCGTGCTCGCCGGAATGCTCCGCAAGGTCCGGCACCTCGTAAGGGTCGAGGAGGCCTAGTGGCGAAGGAGCTCGACCTCACATCACTTCGGCCTGCTCAGGAGCGCGTCGAACGTAAGCGCGTCGGCCGTGGGCAGGGCTCGGGCAAGGGCCGCTACTCCGGCCGTGGCATCAAGGGCCAGAAGTCGCGGTCCGGCTCGCACAAGATGCGCGCCGGGTTCGAGGGCGGTCAGATGCCGGTCTACATGCGCGTCGGAAAGCTTCGCGGCAACACGTCGAAAGACGCGATGCCGCTCGGTCCGTTCCGCACGTCGACGGTTCCTGTGAACCTGCGCGACCTCGAGCGATTCGGAAACGGAGACGAGGTGACGCCGGAAACGCTTGTCGAGAAGGGGATCATCAAGAACACGAAGACCGACGTGAAGATCCTCGGGATGGGCGACCTGAAGACGAAGCTGACGATCCGCGTGCACGCGATCTCGGCAACCGCGCGCGAGAAGATCGAGAACGCAGGCGGCACGGTAGAGCTCTTGCGCGAGCCGGCGCCGAAGCGGCCCGCGCGCGCGAAGCGTGGTCCGGCGGCGAAGGCAGAGGAAGCGCCCGCCGACGCAGCGCCGGAAGAGCCGGTTTCCGACTCGGAGCCGGAGACTGTCGGGGGCGAGGAGAGCTAGGACGTGTTCGCTTGGCTTGCGAATGCGTGGCGCGTACCCGAGCTTCGTCGCCGTGTGCTCTTTACGGCAGCGATGCTCGCTGCATATCGCTTCGGCTCGTGGATCCCGGCGCCGGGCGTCAACCCGGACCAGCTGAAGGGGTTCTTCAACCAGGGCGGCGTGCTGAGCTTCCTCAACCTCCTGTCGGGCGGAGGCCTCTCGCAGTTCGCACTGTTCGGACTCGGAGTGATGCCGTACGTCACCGCGTCGATCATCCTGCAGCTCCTCACGGTCGTCATTCCGCAGCTCGAGCAGCTGCAAAAGGAAGGCGAGGCCGGCTACGCGAAGATCAATCAGTACACGCGGTACCTGACCGTCGTGCTCGCCGCTGCGCAGGCGACCGGTTACGCGTTCCTTTTCAAGCGAGATCCACAGGCGCTACCGAACGCGAACGCCGGACGGCTGATCATCATCGTCGTCACGCTGACGGCCGGCACGACGCTGCTCATGTGGATCGGCGAGCTGATCACGAAGCGCGGCGTCGGCAACGGCATCTCGCTGCTCATCTTCGCGTCCATCCTCTCGTCGGCCCCGGAATGGATCACGGCTTGGGCCAACGGCACGGTCCAAGAGCGGCTCTTCTTCCCGATCGCGGTGATCGCGGTGATCGTCGCCGTCGTCTTCATGCAGGAGGGCCAGCGGCGGATTCCGATCCAGTACGCGAAGCGCCAGATCGGGCGTCAACAGACGGCCGGCGGCTCAACGTACCTGCCGTTGCGCGTCAACATGGCCGGCGTGATTCCGGTGATCTTCGCGGCGGCGGTCGTGATCATCCCGCAGACGCTTGCGCAGTTCTTCCCCGGTAGCGGCATGGCGAGTTGGGTGAACCACAACTTCCTGTCGACCGGTCTGCTCTACATCGGGGTCGAAGCGGCGCTGATCATCATGTTCACGTACTTCTATACGGCGGTCCAGTTCAACCCTGTTGACCAAGCGGACAACTTACGCAAGCAAGGCGGATACATCCCCGGGATTCGCCCCGGACCGCCAACCGCGCAGTACCTCGACCGCGTCTTGACTCGGCTGACGCTGCCCGGTGCGCTTTACCTTGCGGCGGTCGCGGCGCTCCCGAGCTTGATGATCAAGTACTTCGGGTTCTCCCAAGCCTCGTACAAGGCCCTCGGCGGCACGTCGATCCTGATCGTCGTTGGCGTTGCGCTCGACACGATGCGGCAGATGCAGTCGCAGATGATGATGCGCAACTACGAGGGGTTCTTGCGCTGAACATTCTCGTGCTCGGGCCGCAAGGCGCCGGGAAGGGGACGCAGGCGGCGCGGATCAGCAGCGAGTACGACATCCCGCACGTTGCAACGGGCGACATCCTCCGTGCGTCCATCGCCGCCGGGACGGCCCTCGGCCAGAAAGTTCAGCCGATCGTCGAGCGCGGGGATCTCGTGCCGGACGAGCTCATGATCGAGCTCATTCGAGATCGCCTTTCGCAGGACGACGCCGCCGACGGCTTCGTCCTCGATGGGTTTCCGCGCACGCTGCCGCAGGCGGAAGCGCTCGACGCAATGCTGCGGGAGATCTCTCGGCCCGTGAAGGCTGTCTTGGCGATCCAAGTGCCCGACGAGGTCGCGCGTGCGCGGATGCTCGGCCGCGGCCGTGAGGACGACACGCCGGAGGCGATCGAGCGCCGGCTCACCATCTACCACGAGCAGACTGAGCCGTTGCTCGAGTACTACCGCACGCGCGGCCGCTTCGTTCCGATCCACGGAGACCGGACCGAGGGCGAGGTCTTCGCCGAGATCCAGCACGCGATCGACCGAGCCGCCGAGTCGGTGGCCTGATTGGTTGCGAGACCGCTGCTAGCTAGGGTGGGCAGGCGATGATCATCCGAAAGTCGGGCGCAGAGATCGAGACGATGGCACGCGCGGGCGAGGTCGTCGCAGACTGCCTCGAAGCGATCAAAGAGCACGCGCGGCCAGGCGTGACGACGGCGGAGCTGGACGCGCTCGCCGAGGAGTTCATCCGCGCGCGTGGCGGCGTTCCGACGTTCAAGGGGTACCGCGGATATCCCGCTTCGATTTGCACGTCGCCGAACGCGATGGTCGTCCATGGAATCCCTGGGCCATATGCGCTGGAGGACGGTGACGTGCTCTCAGTTGACGTCGGAGTCACGCTCGACGGATACGTTGGCGACTCTGCCTGGACGTTCCCGATCGGCGAGATCTCGGCCGATGCGGAGCGGCTTCTCTCGGTGTGCGAGGCGGCGCTCGACGCCGGAATCGAGCATGCGCGCACGGGCGCGCACCTGAGCGACATCTCGCACGCGGTTCAGATTGTTGTGGAGGACGCCGGCTACTCCGTGATCCGCGCACTCGTCGGCCACGGGGTCGGGAAGTCGATGCACGAAGATCCACAAATCCCGAATTTCGGCCCACCCGGCCGCGGCCCGGTCCTTCAAGAGGGCATGACGTTCGCGATCGAGCCGATGATCACCGCAGGCAGCGCCGACGTCGTCCTCCACGACGATGAATGGTCGATCTCGTCGGCCGACGGATCGCTCGCAGCGCACTTCGAGCACACCGTGGCGGTGACTGCCAACGGGCCGCGAATTCTGACGAAAGCTGCAGCCTCTTTGCTACGATGATGCGTCCGCAGCGCCCGGCTTTGCCGTGCGCGCGTACGTGCGCAACGGCTCCACTGTAAGACCAGTCGACGAAAGGGAATGTCAACAAAGGAAGAGAAGATCGAGGTCGAGGGCGAGGTGGTCGAAGCGCTGCCGAGCACGATGTTTCGCGTCGAGATCGACGGCGGCCATAACGTTCTCGCGACGATCTCGGGGAAGATGCGGAAGCACTACATCCGGATCCTCCCCGGCGACAAGGTGAAGGTCGAGCTGAGTCCGTACGACCTCACCCGCGGTCGAATCACCTACCGCCACCGCTGAAGATGAAAGTCCGTCCATCCGTCAAACCGATGTGTGAGCGATGCCGCGTCATCAAGCGGCATGGGACGACGATGGTCATTTGCACCAACCCGCGGCACAAGCAGCGACAGGGCTAGAGGGGGAAGAAAGACTTGGCACGCATCGCAGGGGTCAACCTGCCAAACCAGAAGCGGCTCGAGATCGGCTTGACCTACATCTACGGAATCGGCCAGCCGACGGCGCGCAAGATCGCAGCCTCGCTCGAGCTCGATCCGAACACGAAGGTCAAGGACCTCACCGACGAAGAGGTCACGAAGCTTCGGAACTTCATCGACGCGGAAGTGCAGGTCGAAGGCGATCTCCGCCGCGAGCGGACGAACGCGATCAAGCGCCTGCAGGAAATCGGCGCATACCGCGGGGTCCGACACCGTCGCGGACTCCCCGCCAACGGGCAACGCACGAAGACGAACGCGCGGACGCGCAAAGGTCCTAAGAAGACCGTCGGCCGCGGCAAGAAGGCGAAGTAGTGGCGCCTCCCAGGCGACAGGCGACGCGAGGTCGCGCGCGGCGCCGCGTGCGCAAGAACGTCGCGATCGGTCAGGCGCACATCAAGACGTCGTTCAACAACACCATCGTTGCGCTGACGGATCGCGAGGGAAACGTGATCACGTGGAAGTCCGCCGGTTCCGTCGGCTTCAAGGGCTCCCGCAAGTCCACGCCATTCGCGGCCCAGGTGACCGCCGACGCCTGCGCGCGCGAGGCGATGGACCAGCATGGGCTGCAGAAGGTCGAGGTCTTCGTGAAGGGTCCGGGTTCCGGCCGCGAGACGGCGATTCGATCGTTGCAAGCGGCAGGGCTCGAGATTTTGGGCGTCAAAGACGTGACGCCGCAAGCCCACAACGGCGTGCGTCCGCGTAAGCGGAGGCGGGTCTAGTGGCGCGAGATCTCGGCCCGAAGTGCCGCGTCTGCAGGCGCGAGGGGATGAAGCTCTTCCTGAAAGGGGAGCGCTGCCTCACCGAGAAGTGCGCGATCGAACGGCGCTCGTATCCGCCGGGCGAACACGGACGCGGTCGCATCAAGCAGAGCGAGTACCTACTGCAGCTTCGCGAGAAGCAGAAGGCGCGGCGCTACTACGGTTTGCTCGAGAAGCAGTTCCGGACGTACTACGAGAAGGCTTCGAAGCGTTCAGGCGTCACTGGCGAAGAACTTCTCCGCATGCTTGAGCTGCGTCTCGACAACGTCGTCTACCGTCTCGGGTTCGCGTCGTCGCGTGCGCAAGCGCGACAGCTCGTGCGCCACGGCCACTTCCAGGTCAACGGTCGCCGAGTGAACATCCCGAGCTACCAGGTGAGGCCGGACGACATCGTCACCGTACGACCGAATTCACCCGCTGAGCAGGTAATTCGTGACGCGACCGATCTCGTCTCGACGGTTGCTCCGTGGCTGCAGGCAGACCACGACGGCCTCACCGGCAAAGTCTTGAAGCCGCCGGAGCGCGGGGAGATCGACACGCCTGTTCAGGAGCAGCTCATCGTCGAGCTGTACTCCAAGTAACGCTGACGAGCGAGGAAGGAACCACTTTGGCTACACGCACCATGGATTTTCAGATCCCGAAGATCGTCCACGAGGAAGTCGACGAGCACCGCGGGATCTTCGTGATCGAGCCGCTGGATCGCGGCTTCGGCTACACGTTCGGAAACTCGCTGCGCCGCGTGCTGCTCTCGTCGCTCGAGGGCGCCGCGGTCACCTCGGTCAAGATCGAGGGGATCGCACACGAGTTCACGACGTTGAACGGCGTTCGTGAAGACGTCACGGACATCATCCTCAACCTCAAGAACCTGATCTGCCGGCTCGAAGGTGAGTCGCCTGAGATCGAGGTGCACGTCGCGGAGAAGGGGCCGAAGGCCGTGACCGCTGCGGATATCGCGGCGCCTGCGGAGCTCGAGATTCTGAACACCGACCTCGAGATCGCGAACCTCGCCGATCGAAGCAAGCTCGAGATGACCCTGACGATCGGGCGCGGGCGCGGCTACGTCCCCGCCGACCTGAACCGTGGGCCTGAGCACACGATCGGCGTCATCCCGGTCGACTCGATCTTCTCGCCGATCCGTCGCGTCTCGTACGACGTCGAGGCGGCGCGCGTGGGTCAGCGGACCGACTACGACAAGTTGACTCTCGATGTGACGACGGACGGCTCGGTCGATCCGCGTGACGCAATCGGTGAGGCCGCGGAGATCCTGATTCGTCAGCTCGCGATCTTCACCGACCTCGAGAAGATCGAGGGGTTCGGTGAGAGCGCTGCGCAGGGCGACGGCGGAGCGCCGGAGACCTCGCTCGCGCACGGGATGGAGAACTTCCCGATCGAGGAGCTCGAGCTCGGTGTCCGCTCGTACAACTGCCTGAAGCGCGTCGGTATCGAGACGATCGGCGACCTCGTGATGAAGACCGAGGGCGAGCTCGCGGCGATCCCGAACTTCGGCAAGAAGTCAATCGAGGAAGTGCGCGAGACTCTCGCGCAGCACGGCCTGACGCTGCGCGGCGACAACGGCGGAGGCATCGACTAGCTGTGCGCCACCACCGCGCAGGGAAGAAGCTCGGCCGCGACTCGTCGCACCGAAAGGCGCTCTACGCGAACCTGACGTCGTCGCTGATCGAGCACGGACGGATCAAGACGACCGAAGCGAAGGCAAAGGCCGTCAAACCGTTCGCGGAGCAGATGATCACGCTCGGACGGCGGGGCGACTTGCACGCGCGGCGGCAGGCTCTCTCGCATCTGCGCTCGCAAGAAGTCGTGCACAAGCTGTTTTCCGACGTCGGGCCGCGGTTCGCGGAGCGTCCCGGCGGCTACTCGCGCATCGTCAAGCTCGGGCCGCGTCATGGCGACGCCGCCGCGATGGTCTACCTCGAGCTCGTCGACTACGTCCCGTAGCCGGCGCGCCCGCGGATGGCGCTTGTCGTTGCTCTGCTACTCGCGGTCTTCGTCGTTCCTGCCGGCTGGGATCTCGCGGTGGTCGCAGCCGGGGCGGCGATCGAACTCGGCGAGGCAGGCTTCTGGTGGCGATGGAGCCACCGTCACCGGCCGGTAGTCGGGGCCGAGGCGCTCGTCGGCGCCCTCGGCGTCGTGGTCGAGCCGTGCCGACCTGACGGCCGAGTGCGTCTCGCCGGCGAGTTGTGGTCGGCGCGGTGCGACGGTGGCGCCGGCGCTGGCGATGCGGTCCGCGTGACTGCAGTCGAGGATTTGACGCTCGTGGTGGAGCCTGAATGAAGACGCTGATCGTCCTGCTGGCCCTCGCGTCAGTCGCCGCCGCGCCGTGGCGCGCGCGCGAGGCGATGCCCGAGCCGCGAAGTGAGGTCGCCGGCGCGGCATACCGGGGTGGGATCGCCGTCGTCGGCGGCTTCCGCGGCGACGGCTCGAGTACTCAACGAATCGACTACTACAAGCCCGGCTCTGGCTGGAGCTCGCTGCCGCAGCTGCCGGTCGCCGTCAACCACGCCATGGCCGCGGTCGTCGCGTCCAAGCTCGTCGTCGTCGGCGGTTATGGACCGAACGGACCGCTGCGCCGCGCATTCGTGCTCGAGGATGGGTCGTGGGGCGAGTTGCCACCGCCGCCGGAGGCGCGCGCAGCCGCGGGCGCGGCTGCCGTCGGCGGGAAGCTCTACGTCGTGGGAGGTGTCGGTCCCAACGGCCTCGGGCGGTCGATGCTCGTGCTCGACCTTGCACGGCGTCGTTGGACGACGCTCCCCGGGCCGACACCGCGCGAACATCTCGGCGTCGCGGCGCTCGGGCGTCGCGTCTATGCCGCCGGCGGTCGGACGGCAGGGTTCGACACCAACTTGGCGCTCGTCGAAGCATGGGAGGCCGGGCACGGCTGGCGCACGCTTCCGTCGCTTCCTTCGGCTCGCGGCGGCACCGGCCTCGCAGCATCCGCCGGGTCGATCGTCTCGGTCGGCGGCGAGGCGCCGACAGGAACGATCGCATCGGTCTATCGCTATCGGCCCGGCGCGAGGCGATGGACGCGGTTGCCGGACCTGCCGACGCCGCGGCACGGGCTCGCGGCCGTCGGGCTCGGCAAGACCGTGTACGTCATCGCAGGCGGGCCCGAACCGGGACTGCACGTGAGCGACGCGAACGAATCGCTGGCGCTCTCGCGCTAGCCGATCTGGCTGCCGAGCCCCGCGCTGACGACGGCGATGATCACGCCGGCCCCGGTCACGATCGCGAGCGCACGGAGGAACCCGTCCTCGAAGTACTTCCAACGCAACCACGCGAGCACGATCAGCTCGAGGCCGACGACCGCGATCGCGGTGACGATTGCGACGCTGTAGTGCGGAATGAGGAACGGGAGCGTGTGCAGGATGCCGCCGACGAACGTGCCGAGGCCAGTGATCGCGCCGCGGCCGAGGGGGTTTCCGCGCCCCGTCAGCTCGCCGGTGTCCGAGAGCCCCTCCGAGAAGCCCATGCTGACGCCTGCGCCGATCGCCGTCACGAGGCCGGCGACGAATGCGTAGCGCGTGTTGTGCGACGCAAGCGCAATTCCGAAGATCGGCGCGAGTGTCGACAGCGAGCCGTCGATCAGCCCGACCATGGCAGGCTGCACGCGCTGGAGCAGGAATTGATCGTGCGTCGTCATGACTAGAGTGTACCAGAAATTGTGCAACCTGCTAGAACATAAGGAAGTCCTGACAAGTAACGTCAGGCGCACCTGACGTGCGGCTCCGGCTCACGCTCGAGTACGACGGGACGCCCTTCTACGGCTGGGCTGCTCAGCCTGGCTTGACCACCGTGGAGTCGACGCTGCGAGCCGCGCTCGAACAGGTCTTCGGCAGCGTCGGGTCGGTGGCGGTCGCGGGGCGGACCGACACCGGCGTTCATGCGTTGGGACAGGTCGTGTCCGTCGACGTCGAAGGCGGAGCGCCCTCGGATCGTGCGGCCGCGGCGCTGAACGCGGCCTTGCCGGACTCGGTGGCCGTCATCTCTGCGTGCGAGGTCGACCGGTCGTTCCATGCTCGCCACTCCGCCCGTGCGAGAACGTATCGCTACCGAATCTTCCGGCGGTCTACGCGGTCGCCGTTCGAGGAGCGACGGAGCTGGTGGGTTTCGCGTCCGCTCGACGAAGATGGGCTCGCCGAATCGGCGCGAGCGCTCGTCGGCGAGCACGACTTCCGCGCCTTCACGCCGACGGAAACGCAACACGATGTGTTCGTGCGCGCAGTCGAGAGCGCAGAGTGGCGGCGGAACGGCGACGTGCTGGAGTTCGAGATCACCGCACAGAGTTACTTGCGGCATATGGTGCGCACGCTCGTCGGGACGATGCTCGACCGAGACGCCGACGAGCTCGCGACACTCTTGGAAGGCCGGCCGCGCGCCGAGGCCGGTGCGACGGCGCCCGCGCACGGGCTGTACCTCGTGGCCGTTACTTACTGACCGCCTCGACGGTGACCGGCCAGTTGGCGCGGCGCACGCCTCCTGGTCCTTCGACGTCAACGTGGAGGTACACGCTTCGCATGTCGATCAGCTTGTCCGGCCAGGTGTACGTCTGCTCGAGCGAGCCTTTGAAGCTGAACCAGCCGACGCCATCGACCTGATTCGTCCCCTGGAAGACGTAGACCTTGGCTGTCCCGCTCACCGGTTGATTGGCTTGGCTTGCCATCACGCGGAACTTCCACGGCTGGCCGGCGTGCGCGTAGTGGCTTTCGCCTTTCAGCTCGATCGTGAACTGCGGGTCCCCGCTCGAACGCGTTCCGGGGTTGACGCGCGTGGTCGAAGCAACCGTTGTCGCCGACTCCGAAGCGGTGGTGCTGACCGCGGACTCGGACTCGTTACTGCTACCGCCGCAGCCGGCGAGCGCGAAGAGGATCGACGTTGCGAAGATGAGAGCGGCGGCACGCATCGGGGTGATTCTGGCTGACTTCGGCCGCGGATACCATGGGTTCATGCGGTTTCCGGTCGTCCTTTTCGACCTTGACGGCACGGTTGTCGACTCCGGCGCGATCATCCTCGCGTCGATGCGCCATGCAGCGGAGACGGTGCTCGGGCACGCGCCGCCCGACGAAGAGCTGATGGCGATGGTCGGCGGACCCGGCCTCGATGCACAGATGCGGATGCTGTCGGTCGAGCGTGCGGACGAGCTCGTGCGCGTGTATCGCGACCACAACGAGCCGCTCCACGACGAGCTCGAGGCGTGCGCGGGGATGGACGAGGTTCTCGTCGCCCTTCGCGACGAGGGTCGTCGACTCGGAATCGTCACCGCGAAGCGGCGGGCCACTGTCGAGCTCGCGTTCCGCCGCGTCCCGCTCTCGCACCTTTTCGACGTGGTCGTCGGAGGCGACGAAACCGAGCGGCTGAAGCCCGACCCGGAGCCGCTGCTCGTCGCCGCGGAACGGCTCGGCGTGCCCGTCGAGGACTGCGCCTACGTTGGCGACTCTCCGTTCGACATGCGAGCGGCGCGCGCGGCGCGGATGCACGCGATTGCCGTCACCTGGGGCGGGATCCACGCCCGCGACGCGCTCGAGGCCGAGTCGCCAGACGCGATCGTCGACACGCCGAAGGAGCTCCATGGCCACCTCTAGCGTCGACGGGCGGGCGCGTGAGCTGCGCGAGCAGCTCAACAAGTGGTCCTACGAGTACCACGTCCTCGACGAGCCGTCCGTCGCCGACGCCGACTACGACCGGCTCTACGACGAGCTCGTGGAGCTCGAGCGAGAGCACCCCGACCTCGTGACCGCGGACTCGCCGACGCAGCGTGTCGGTGCGCCGCCCTCGGATCGGTTCGAGAAGGTGCAGCACCTCGCGCCGATGGGCTCGCTCGAGAAGGTCACCACGGACGAGGCGCTGACGAAGTGGGCGGAGGACGTTCGGAAGCGCCTCGGCGGCACCAACGAGATCGCGTGGGTGCTCGAGCCGAAGATCGACGGTGTCGCCGTCAGTCTCGTCTACGAGAACGGGATGTACGCGCGCGGAGCGACGCGCGGCGACGGTTATCAGGGCGAGAACGTGACGCCGAATCTCAAGACGATCGGCGCCCTCCCGCTGTCGCTGCTCTTGGCAAACGACGAGGAACCGCCGCCGGTGCTCGAAGTTCGCGGCGAGGTGTACATGCCGCTTCGGGGGTTCAACGAGTTCAACGAGCAGCAGCTCGCCGCCGGCAAGACGGCAGCGCCGAATCCGCGGAACGCCGCGGCCGGTTCGTTGCGCCAGAAGGATTCGTCGATCACTGCACGACGGCCGCTCTCGATCTGGGTATATGGCTCCGGCTATCGCGAAGGCCTCGACGACATCGGCTCACACTCGGAGATGCTTGCGTGGCTACGAGAGCGCGGCTTCCGGACGAATCCGTTCGCGGAACGCTTGGACTCGATCGAGGAGGTTGCGAAACGCTGTCGTGACTGGGAGCGCCGCCGCGTCGAGCTCGACTACGAGATCGACGGAATCGTGATCAAGGTCGACTCGTTCGACCAGCAGCGTCGTCTCGGCACGCTGCACGAGCGTCCGCGGTGGGCGCGCGCGTTCAAGTGGGCGCCGATGACGGCGCAGACGAAGTTGTTGAAGATCGCGATCCGTGTCGGCCGCACAGGCGCTCTCAACCCGTGGGCCGTGCTCGAGCCCGTCGAGGTCGGCGGAGTCACGGTCTCGCGCGCGACGCTGCACAACGAAGAGGACATTAACCGCAAGGAGATTCGCGAAGGCGACCTCGTGATCGTCCAGCGCGCAGGCGACGTGATTCCGCAGGTTGTCGGCCCCGCGGGTCCGCACAAGAAGGGAACGAAGCCGTTCGCGATGCCGAAGCAATGCCCGCTGTGCGGAACCGACATCGTGAAACCGGAGGGCGAAGCGATGCACCGCTGTCCGAACCGCGCGTGCCCCTCCCGCGGCCTCGAGTCACTGATCAATTGGGTGCAGGCGGCGGCAGACATCGACGGGGTCGGCGAGCAGTCGGTGCGGCGCCTGTGGGATCTCGGCCTCGTTCGTTCCCTTCCGGAGCTCTACCGCTTGACGAAGGAACAGCTGATGGAGCTCGATGGCTACGGCGAGATCTCCGCAGCGAATGCGATCGCCTCGATCGAGACGTCTCGCGAGCAGACGCCGTTCCATCGCGTGCTCTTCGGACTGAATATCCCGGACGTCGGCTGGGTTACCGCGCAGAACCTCGCGCGGCATTTCGAGCACGTCGACCGGTTGATGGACGCGACGCAGGAGGAGCTCGAAGAGGTCGAAGGCATCGGTCCCGAGCGAGCGGAAGCGATCGCAGAGTGGTTCGCGGACGAGCAGAACCGCGCTCTCGTCGCCGAGCTCCGCGACCTCGGACTTCGGTTCGAGGTCGGCGACGAGCTCAAGCCGACGGAGGGACCGCTCACCGGGAGCACCTACGTCATCACCGGGACACTCGAGCGCTTCACGCGCGAGGAAGCGCAGGCGGAGCTCGAGGCACGCGGCGCGAAGGTGACGAACTCCGTCAGCTCGAAGACAACCGGATTGATCGTCGGCGAGGAGCCCGGGGCGTCCAAACTGACGAAGGCGCAAAAGGCCGGCGTGCAATTGCTGACGGAGCCCCAGCTGCTCGAGCTCTTGGGCGACGGTTAGCTCAAGGTTCTGCCGCGGCGGCGGCGAGCACCGATGCGAATCGATCCTGCGCGATGCGTGCCGACCAAAGCGGCAGCCGTCGCGCGTTCTGCAGCACGGCGAACGCATATCGATTCCGCGCGTAGCCCGAAAGCGCGGAGGCGATCGAGGTCGTGCCTGTCTTCGCCCGGACGCGCCGGTACGCGGCGCCCCAGCGCATGCGATGCGCGAGCGTCCCGCTGACTCCGGCAAGCGGAAGCGAACGCAGCAGCAACACCCGCGCGGTCTCGTCGTTCCACATCACGGTGAGTAGGGCGACGAGCGTGCGCGCCGTCAGGCGGTCGAGTGATGAGAGGCCCGAGCCGTCCACGATTCGCAGGCCTGTGACCGGAATCTCCGCGTCAGCGAGAGTCTGCCGCGCGACCGCGGCACCCGCGGCGGTCGTTCCCTTGCCAACCTCGACGGCGCCGAGCTCCTTCAGCAGCATCTCCGCCTCGAAGTTGTCGCTGACGAGATCCATCCAACGCACGATCGCCGCGAGCTCCGGCGAGTCGACGGACGCAAGCAGCTCGGTTTTGTCCGGTGCGCGGCCGAGGATCGTGCGTCCGCTCACGGCCACGCCGGCTCGCGCAAGAGCCGCCCGGAAGAGTTGCGCCGCCGCGAGGGCGGGTTGGAGCGAGACGCCACGTCCCACGCGTCCGCGATCGACGATCAGCGCCGAGAGCGCTGGGCACTCGCGCACGAAGAACGACGGCTTCCACCCGGGCGCGGTGCGACGAGAGTCGAACCAGGACTCGTCTCCGACGACGTTTCCTTCTACGCGGACGACTCCGGCCGCGCGGATCTGGCGCGCGAGCGACGCGAGGTCTGCCAACGACAGCGTCGGGTCGCCGTAGCCCTTGAGGATCACGTCGCCGTGCCAGACGCCGGCCTCTGCGGTTCCGGCTCCAAGGACGTCGGTCTCGAACTGGAAGGACGGGCCGAGCTGCGTCAACGCTGCGAAGGTGACGACGAGCTTCTCGTTCGACGCGGGTGCAAGCGGCGCCGACGCGTTTCGGGCGTAGACAACGTCGCCGGTCGCGAGGTCGACGGCGACGGCAGCCGATTGCACTGCGGGCGCGCGTGGAACGACGAGTGCATGCGCGAGCCGTGACCCGAGCGATTCGGGATGTGCATGCGCAGGCGCGGCGACGGCCACGAGCGCGATGGCCACGGCGACGGCCCGTCGGAGCGCGCGCATCGTCGCGATTGTTCGCACCATCGGCATACCAGTCAAGCGTAGGTCTCGACGCGCCGCGATCTGGGCCGAGCGGCCCATGGTCTAACCGGCCTCAGCCTTCGATAATCGAGAAGGCCGAAGATGCCGTTGCTCGACGAAATCCACCGACTCCTCGCCGCTCCCGCGGAAGGTCCTGACGCGCCCGAGCTCGCCGACGTCGAGCACACGCTGACGACCGGCTACGCGCGCGTCCTCACTCTCGAAGCCGAGCGGCAACGACTCGAACGGCGCGTCGGCCAGTCAGATGCCGGCGACGCGTCAGCGGTTACCGAGCGCCTGGCGACAGCTGCGGCGGAGATCTCGCGCCTGCGAAGCCTCCTCGAGCCGCTCCGCGAGCGCGCGTCCACGCTGCGAGCACGAGGCGAGGCACTCGTCTTCGCCGAGGAGCTCGAGAAGCTTCCGGCGGGCCAGACGCCCGGCCGCTAGACGATCCCGCTGCGGACCGCATAGACCGCGGCCTGGATGCGGTTGTCGATCTGCAGCTTCATGAGGATGTTCGAGATGTGGTTCTTGACCGTTTTCGGACTGATGTGCAGCTCCGCCGCGATCACGGCGTTGTCCTTGCCGTTCGCGATCAGCTTCAGGACTTCGATCTCGCGCTCCGAGAGCTCGGCGCGGATCGTGCTCTCGTATTCGGGCTGAGTGCTCGTCGCCCGCACTCGTTGCAAGACCTTCGCCGCGATCGTCGGCGAGATCAGCGACTCCCCGCGTGCCGCAGCCTCGATTCCCGCGATCAGCTCCTCGATCGAAGCATCCTTCAAGAGGTACCCGCACGCACCCGCGAGAATCGCGTCGATCACGTCCGAGTCCTGATCCGAGATCGTCAGCATGACGACGCGCGTCAGCGGCGCCGCGGTGCTGATGTGACGCGTCGCCTCGACGCCGCCCATGCCGGGCATGTTCAAGTCCATGACGACGACGTCTGGCGCAAGCTCGCGCACTATGCGAACGGCATCGCCGCCCGTCGCGGCCTCGCCGACGACCTGGACGGCCTTCTCTTCGAGCAGGTTCCGGAGACCGGTCCTGAAGAGATCGTGGTCGTCGACGATCAGGACTCGTAACGAGTCGGCCTGACGATTCGTCGCTTGTTCGAGCGGTTCGCTCACAAGAGCTCCCTGGGCGGCGAAATTCTAGTGAAGGGCGATCACCACTGTTCGTCGTCCCCACGCCCGTGCCTGCGCGAGCGTCGGAAACCAGAGGTCGATCGTCGCGCCTTGGACGCCGCTGCCGATGTCCGCGGCGACCGCCTCTCCATATCCGGGCACCGTCATCCGCGTGCCGAGCGGGATCACGTTCGGATCCACTGCGGCAACGCCCCAGCCGACGGGCAGCCCCGTCGCGGTTTGGCCGGGCAGCGAATAGCCCGTCGCCGTGACCGTGAGCGTCGCGCCGTCGGCGGCGGTTGGGGTCGCGGGGTCGGGGCTCGACGCGGGTTGCGCGACAGGCGCGGGCGCGTCGGTCGATGTTGCGAGCTCCTGAGTTTTCGCCTCAGCCGCGCGGGCGGCGCTTTCCAAGCCTGCAATCTCGCGGCGTGTGAGCTCCTCGCGCGTGCGCAGCGCGGCCACGGTGCCGGCGCGTCGTTCGCGCAGAGCCGAGAGAGCTGCGACCGAAGCGGCTCCATCGTGCACGAGTGAACGGAGCCTCGCCGACCGTTTGGCAAGCCTCGCGCTGAGGAGTGCGAACCGAGTCTTTGCGGACGACGTCTGGCGGATCACCCGCTGGTTGAGCGAAGCGCCTTGCTTGATCGCCTCGATCCCGTTCAGCGCCTCGTCGACCGACGTTGCACCGAGGACGACTGCGAGAGGGTCAGGTTGTCCGTGCACGTAGAGCGTACGCAGGCGTTCTGCGAGCTGTGCCTGAGAGACGGAAAATGCGTGTCGTGCGATTGCGGCCTGCTTCTCCGCGAGCGCTTGATCCGCGCGTGCCCGTTCCGTTGCGGCCTCGAGCGCGGTGAGCTTGAGGCGCGCTGATGTCACTTCCGTCTCTGCTGCATAGAGCTCGAGGAGCGCGCGGTGGTGGCGCGCGGCGAGCGTCTGGGCATCGGAGCGCAGCGTCGCGGCGTTCGGCGGATGCCGGTCGGCGGCACCGGCCGTGACGATCACGAGCGCTGTTCCGGCCGCTAAGAGGAGCGGAATGGCGCGCCCGCGGAGTCCATCCAGGAGGCCGCGCACGGCCGCGGACCGTACCACTAGCAGGGACTTTGTGCTGCACAGCTTCCGGCAGGTTCCGGCCGTTTATGGCTTGTTCTTCGGTTGCGAGCGTCCGAAGACGCTGCTAGCCTGCCGAACTTGTGACGCACCGGCCCCAGCGGTGTGCCTGCTGCAAGCCATAACGGACACTGTTATTCGGTCACTTCAGCGACAGGCGCCAGCGTTCATCTTCGCAGCGGCGATTGCCTTGGCGACGATCGGCGCGGCGACCGCGGAGCCCTCGCCGTCGGTAGCGGCGAAACGCGCTCAAGCTCAGCGCGTCCTCGGCGAAGTCCAGCAGATCGACGCTGCAGTCGATCGCGCCGTCGAGCGCTACAACGCAGCGACCGCGCAACTCGCGGCGACGAAGGCCGAGCTTCGGATCAATCAGCAAGCGCTTCACATCGCTCGCGACAATCTGAAGCATGCGCAAGGTGCGCTCGCGCAACGACTGGTCGTGATCTACAAGTCCGCGGAGGATCGCTCCACGCTCGGCGTGCTCCTCGGCGCGACGAGCCTCGACGACCTGCTCAGCCGCGTCGAGTCGGTGCAGAACGTGACGCGTCAGGACAGCCGGATCATTCGCCAGGTCGTGCGCGCGCGAGTGCAGATCCGGCACCACCAGCGCGTGCTCGTCCACGCGCGGCACGTCCAGGCTCGAGCGGTTTCCGTTCGGGCCGCGGAGAAGTCGCACATCGAGAGCCAGCTGCGCGAACGACAGGCGCTTCTCTCGAGGATCCGCAGCGACATCATCCGGCTCGAGGCGCAGGAGCGGGCGCGGCAGCGCGCACTCGCGGCCGCCGCTCGTGCCCGAATCGCGAGCACCCGCGCCGCGCCGCAAGGGTTCGGGATCACGGCCTCGACCCCGGACGGAACGGTCGCCCCGCCGTCGCAGTACGGAGGCGTCGTCGGGATCGCGATGCGCTACCTCGGCGTTCCGTACGTGTGGGGCGGCGCTTCGCCGTCCGGCTTCGATTGCTCCGGCTTGGTGATGTACGTCTACGCGCAACTCGGTGTCTCCTTGCCGCACTACACCGGCGCCCAGTGGAACTCAGGCGTACCTGTCTCGCGCGATCAGCTGCAAGCGGGCGACCTCGTGTTCTTCAACGGCCTCGGGCATGTCGGGATCTACATCGGTGGAGGCCAGTTCATCCACGCGCCGCACACCGGGGACGTCGTCAAGATCTCGAGCCTCGGCGAGTCGTGGTACGCCTCGACCTACGACGGCGCTCGCCGCATCACCGGCTAGCCGTCGACCGGTCGCTTCGAGTCGGGGTACAGCGACCTGATCTCTTCTGCGAAGTGCTCTTGCACCACACGGCGGCGAAGCTTCAACGTCGGCGTGAGCTCGCCGTCCTCGATCGTAAAGTCGCGCGGCAGGATCGTGAAGCGCTTGATCTGCTCGACGCGAGCGTGATCCCGGTTTACCGTGTCGACGAGCTCTTGCACGAGGTCGTGCGCTTCGCGTCCGCTTGAAGCGACCTCCTGTGCGTCGAGCGTGATCAGCGCCGTCACGTACGGGCGGCGATCGCCGATGACGAGTGCCTGCGAGACGTAACGCGACGCTTTGAGCGCGTTCTCGAGGTTCTGCGGCGCGATGTTCTTGCCGCCCGCGGTGATGATGATGTCCTTCTTGCGGTCGGTGATCTTGAGGTAACCGTCGGCGTCGAGCTCGCCGACGTCACCGGTTCGGAGCCAACCGTCGTCGGTGAGCGCCTCGCGCGTTGCATCGGGGTCTTTGTAGTAGCCGGCGAAGATCGTGTCGCTGCGGAGCAAGATCTCGCCGTCCTCCGCGAGCTTGATCTCGCAGTTTTCGACGGGCCGGCCGACGGTGCCGAAGCGAACCTCGTCGGGAAAGTTCACCGTCGCCGACGCCGCGCTCTCGGTCAGGCCATAGCCCTCGATGATCAAGATCCCGACCGCGTCGAAGAACTCGAGCACGTCGAGACCGAGCGGCGCAGCACCGGAGCCGCCCCAGCGGAGGCGACCGCCCAGCTTCGCGCGCACCTTGCCGAAGACAAGCTTGTCCGCAATTGCGCGCGAGGTGCGCAAGCGCAACGGCAGCGCTCGTCCGGAGCGCTCGGCTCGCGAGACCTGCGAGCCCACCCTGAGAGCCCACGCGCCGAGAGCGTGCTTGACGCCGTTCGAACGCTCGACCTCGCCGAGGACGGTCGCGTGGATCTTCTCCCACACGCGCGGAACGGCAGGGAAGACCGTCGGCCGCACTCGTTCGAGGGCCTCGGCGACGCGCGCAACATCGGCGCAGAACGCAACGGCATAGCCGTGAAACGCGGCGCTCTGGCAGACGAGCCGTCCGTAGCAATGCGCAAGCGGCAGGAAGAGCACAACGACGTCGTCGCGCTCGATCAGCGGCCGCTCGTTGTGGGTCGCCGCGGCGACGAGGTTCCGGTGCGTGAGCATGACGCCCTTGGGCGGGCCTGTTGTCCCGGAGGTGTAGATCAGCGTCGCAAGGTCGTCCTCGTCGACGTGCGGCGCCTCAGCGCCAGGATGTTCCTCGCGCTCGAGACGCGGCAAGTCGCTCAGTCGGACGATCTCGCGGAGAAACGGAAGCCGGTCGCGCACTTGCTCGACCTTCGCGAGCTGCTCGTCGTCCTCCACGAAGGCGAGCACCGCTTCTGCGTGCTCGAGGATGTAGCCGGCCTCGCTCGTCGCGGTCGTCGGATAGAGACCGACGACGACTCCGCCGATGGACATGATCGCCCAGTCGAGGAGCGCCCACTCGAGCCGTGTGCGGGCGAGAATCGCGACCTTGTCGCCGTGACCGACGCCGCGGGCGAGCAGGGCCTGCGCGAGCGCCTCAACGCGCTCACCGGCCTCGGCCCACGAGACCTCGCGCCACCCATCGGGCTCCTCTTCGAGAAACGCAGGCCCCGGATGTCGGCGTTCGAGCCCGTACCGCCAGAGCGCCGGCGCCGTGCGAAGGCCGGTGTAGTCGTCCGTCCGCGCAGGGGCAAGGGACGTCGTTGCCATTTCGACACATGGTACTTCGGGAGGGAAGGCGCGTTCGGGGGCGAAACCAGAGCGCCCGACTAGAATTCGAAGGCGGCTTATGCGGACCATCTGGAACGGATCAATCAGCTTCGGCCTGGTCAACATCCCGATCGGGCTTGCGCTCGCGACGCAGCGCTCCGACATTGCGTTTCGCACGCTCCACCGCGAGTGCGGAACGCCGATCAAGCAAAAGCGTTACTGCCCGTTCCACGAGCGCGACGTCGAGGCGGACGAGCTCGTCAAGGGCTGGGAGGTCTCGAAGGGCGAGTTCGTGATGGTCGAAGAGTCGGACCTGGAGTCGATCGCGCTCCAACGCTCGCAGTCGATCGAGATCCTCCGTTTCGTCAAGGCCGTCGACGTCGACCCGATGTTCTTCGACCGCACGTACTACCTCGCACCGGCGAGCGCCGCTGCGCAGCGCCGCCCATACGTCCTGCTGCTCCGCGCGATGGAGCAGACCGGGATGGCTGCTGTCGGCAAGTTCGTGCTCTGGGGCAAGGAGAACCTTTGCCTGATCCGTGCGCAAGAGAATGCACTCGTCCTCGAGACGCTCTTCTTCGCCGACGACGTTCGCTCGAAGTCGGAGATCGAGGAGGCCGTGGAGGAGATCGAGCTGCAAGACGCCGAGCTCGGACTCGCGGAGCAGCTCATCTCGGGGCTCGTCGGTGAATGGGAGCCGGTCGACTTCGAAAACGAGTACCGCCGCGACCTACGAGCCATGCTCGAGGCGAAGGTCGCCGGCGAAGAGATCAAGAGGCCCGAGCCGGTGGTCGAGACACCGGTCGTCGATCTGATGGAGGCTCTGCGCCGAAGCGTGGCGGATGCCCAGGGCGGTCGATCCTCCGGAAGTCGAAAGACGAAGGCCGCGCCAAAGAACGGCTCGCGCCGCAAGACCGCCGCTCGAAAGAGCGCGTAAGCGCCGTCTAGCTTTGGAAAGCACGAGAGCCGCTCGACGAGCGGCTCTCACGTCTCAGATGCAAAGTGGCAGTTAGTGCGGCTGCGGTAGGGCCCCGAGCGCCTCGAGCTGAGCCTGGAAGAGGTACTTGTCGATCTTCCCGTGGTAGATCGGCACGCCTTCCTCGAGACAGACGCGGATCACTTCTTGCCGATCGATCCCGAGCTCTTTGGACAACTCTTCCGGCGTCAGGTGGTTTGCCATTCCGCTCGCCCTCCTCGGAGAACAAAAAAGCCCGCTCGGCGCGTCGCGCTTTGCGGGCTAGCGTGCTCCCTCGCTTGTTTGGACGACAGGCCTCACTCGGCCCGTCCCGTCAAGACACTCATTGCCATGAGCATAGCCTCGGGAGGGGACGGCCGCCAAACCGCGGCCGGGGGATCCATGTACCCTGTTCCGCGCTTCGGGGTGTGGCGCAGCCTGGTAGCGCGCTCCGTTCGGGTCGGAGAGGTCCCCAGTTCAAATCTGGGCACCCCGACTGGCCTTTCGGGGGAACCTCGGCGGTTCCCCCGAAGCCACGGTCAGCGTGCCGTCGGCGTCCGCTCGCGTTCGGCGGCGGCCGGAGCCGGTTCGCGCGTAAGTGGCTCGTCGGCCGCGGCCTCGTCGTGTTCCGGTTCCGGTCGCTTGCGGAAGAGCGTCAGCGTTACTGCCGCTGCAACGGCCGCGGCGGCGAGGACGCCCAGGCCCCACCAGAGGCCTGAGAGATTGTCGTCCCAGCCGATCAGCCGGTCGAGTGAGAACCGTCCGGGGCCGGTCGCGGCAATC
>JBKPRX010000002.1:0-9699 GCA_046734795.1 Actinomycetota bacterium | reverse complement strand
GGCGCCGGGGCGGGTCCGATCACCGTCTCGCTCGGCGGCGCCACGGCAAGCGGCGATCTGGCCTCCGCGACACTCGTCGACGCGGCCGACGCGGCGCTGATGGCCGTAAAGCGCAGCGGCAAGAACGGATTGAGAGTGTTGTCGTCTGAACGCGAGGGCACCCTGCGATCGCCTAACAGTGGGCGAATGCAAGCCATGAGCTATCTCAACTGAGGCTCTGGCTCAGCCTACCGCCGCTCTAGCCCTCGCCAGCGCGAGGAATGCAACGTCCCCGCCGGCGAACTCGAACAAGGTCGGGCGCACGAATGCAGTATCGCTCCTCGCTGTGGCCAGTACTTCCCACCGCGCCGCCGCCCCTCGCAAGCCTTCGTCGAAGAGGTCAGCCGAGACGTCGAGCAGCGATCGGCGGTTCGGTGCCAGCACTGTGGCCAAGGGCGCGCAACTCCACGAGAATCACCAGCGTGCGAAGTGCGCCCCGTGTGTTTGCCATTTGCCTCGCGCTCGCGGCTTTGGCCATGATCGCGGGAGGGGTACTGCTCGACCTGATTGCGGCTGAACAGCACGTTCCCGATTCGGGCTCTTCGTGGCTGTACCCGTTTCTCGTCACTGCCGTCTCAGCGCCTGCCGCAGTGGGCGCACTGATCGTGAGCCGTCGGGCCCGCAACCCGATCGGATGGATCCTCGTCGTGGGCGCATTGTCGCTTGCGGCTGTGCTTGCGGCGACTCCCTACGCGTTGGTGGCGCTCGAGGCGCATCCCGGCTCGCTCCCGGGCGGCTCCTGGGCAGCCCTGGTCTCGTCCCTGTGGCCGGTCTTCTTCGCGTGGCCACTGGCCGTCGCGTTCGTATTTCCGGACGGCCGGCTTCCGTCGCCGCGGTGGCACCCGTACGCGCTCTTCGCGGGCTGCGCGATGATGCTCCTCTTCGCGGTGCTCCTGGTGTCGGACGAGCTCGAGTCGCCGTTCGCGGACGTGCCGAATCCGGCCTCGCTTCGGCTGCCGGGCGCCCTCGGCTTCCTGCGACCCTTGGCCTGGCTTTCCGTCTTCGCGAGCCTTATCGTCGGCGCTGCCGCGATCCGCGTTCGCTACCGGCGCTCCAAAGGGATCGAGCGGCTGCAGATGTTGTGGCTGGCCTACGCGGCCCTCCTGATCCCGCTGGGGGTGGTCTGGTTCCTCGTCTTGGCCCTGGCCGTCGGCGATGCCGGCTCCGGCAATGCCGCGCTCGCCTTCCTGCTCGCCATGGAGGCGGCGGTCGCAATCTCCGTTGGCGTGGCCGTAACCCGCTACCGGCTGTATGACATCGATCGGCTGATCAACCGGACGCTCGTTTATGGCGTCCTCACCGCATCGCTCGGCCTTCTGTACGGCCTCGTCTCGCTCCTCGCTGGCGTCGCCGCCGGCCGGGGTTCGACCTGGGTGACTGCCGTGGGCGTGCTCGTCGTCGCAGCTGCCTTCCGGCCGCTCCGGAGCCGGGCTCAAGCTGCCGTGGACTGGAGATTCGACCGCGTTCGCTACGAGGGGCTGCAACGGATGCGCACGTTTGTCGAGGACGTCCGGGAGGGGCGGCGGGAGCCGGAGGAGGTCGGTGCCGTGCTTGCGGATGCCCTTCGCGACCCGGGTGCCGAACTGCTCTTCCGGCTGCCCGCGAGCGACGCATACGCCGATCGCCTCGGGACGGTGGTCGCGCGGCCATCAGACAGCGAGCGCGCCGTGACCTCGGTGGAGCATCGCGGGCAGGAGATCGGGCTCCTCCGTCACAAGCGCGCCCTGCTCGATCGCCCCGATCTGCTCCACAGCGTCCTTGCGGCGGCGAGCCTCGCGATCGAGATTGCGCGCCTCCGAGTCGAGGTGCGGCTCCAGCTCGCGGAGGTGGAGGAGTCGCGAGCGCGCGTCGTGCGCGCGGGCTACGAGGAACGGCGGCGGCTCGAGCGCGATCTCCACGACGGTGCCCAGCAGCGGCTCGTGACGCTCGGGATCGTGCTGCGGCGGTTGCAGCGCTCGCTGCCGCGGGAGGCGCAAATCCTCGGCCCGGCGCTCGGCTCGGCGGTGGACGAGGTGGGTGAGGCGATTGAGGACCTGCGGACGATTGCCGCAGGCGTCCGGCCGCCTCGCCTCGACGAAGGGCTCGCGGCGGCGCTGGCCGACCTCGCCCGCGCCGCGCCTGTCCCGATCGATCTGGAAGCGACGGACGACCGGCTTCCCGAAGAGGTGGAGGCGGCCGCCTACTTCGTCGTCTGCGAAGCGGTAACAAACGCCGTCAAGCACGGATCGCCGTCGCAGGTGCGGGTAGAGGCGACGGTTAGGAACGGATCGCTGCGGCTTCTGGTCGTGGACGACGGCAGCGGCGGAGCGACGGTGGCCGGAGGAACCGGTCTCAATGGCCTCACCGACCGGGTCGAGGCGCACGGCGGGACGCTGCTCATCGAGAGCCCTGTCGGGGCGGGCACCCGGATCGAAGTGGAGATCCCGTGCGTATCGTGATCGCCGAGGACACCGTCCTGCTGAGGGAAGGCCTCGCCGGGCTGCTCGAGGATGCCGGGCACGAGGTCGTCGCGCGAGTGGGCGATGCCGGCGCGCTGATGGCCGTCGTTTCGGAGCATGAGCCAGATCTCGCCGTCGTGGACGTCCGCATGCCGCCCGACTACGAGGCCGAGGGCATGCGCGCCGCTGCCGACATCCGACGCGACCACCCGCACACCGCAGTCCTCGTCCTCTCGCAGCACGTCGAAACCCGCCACGCCCTTGAGTTGGTCGGGGCAGGCGGCTTCGGGTACCTGCTCAAGCAGCGTGTTCTCGAGGTGGACGACTTCCTCGAGGCCGCCCGGCGCGTCAGCGAGGGCGGTTCGGCGCTGGATCCAGAGGTCGTCGCGATACTCCTCTCGCCTCAGCCCCGCGAGGATGCACTCGGAGGGCTGACGCCGCGCGAGCGGGAAGTGCTCGCCCTCATGGCCGAGGGGCTCACGAACGCCGCCATCGCAAAGCGGCTGTGGTTGACCGAGCGAACGGTCGAGACTCACGTGCGCGCGATCCTCGGAAAGCTCGGCCTTCCGATCAGGAGCGACGACCACCGTCGCGTGCTCGCGGTCCTGGCCTATCTGCGCGCCTCCGCCGCATGAGACGATCCCGGTACTGGCACCGAGGCTCTTCTCAGTACCCGTCACGAAGACGGCGGGCGGCCTTCGCCCTAGCGTGGGGATGACCCCGAGAAGGAGAGGAACCGCATGATGTCCGACCGCTTCGACCGCTTCCTGCCGCTGGCCGGCATGCTCGCTGGACTCTTGTTTTTCGTCGGCCTCCTCCTCATGCGGAGCGACCCGAGCAGCGAGACCGGGCCGGCCGAGACGTTCTCCTACTGGCAGGCCGACCACGGCCGCCACCAGATCGTCGCGCTCCTCGTCGCGCCCCTAATAGCGTTCTTGCTCGTCTTCTTCGGCGCAGGCCTGCGCCGCCGACTTGCGCAGGGCGGCGACGCGGGCCACGGTTCGGTCGCCTTCGGCGGCGCGCTCCTCGGATCTGCGGGGTTCGCTCTCGTCGGGATGCTGGAAGGGGCTATGACGAACGCGGCACACGAGGGCGAGCGGACCACCGTCTACACGCTGAACCAACTCCACTCCTACGACTGGCTGGCGTGGAACGCGGCTTTCGCCGCCATGCTGCTCGCAACCGGCCTCGGCGCCCGCCGCAACGCCATGCTCCCAGCTCCGCTCGCGTGGGCCACGATCGTCATCGGCGCCTCACTTCTGACCCCGCTCGGTTTCTTCGGATTCGTCCTCGTTCCAGTGTGGCTAATCGTGGTCGGGCTCTGGCTCGGCCGGAGGGACAAGCTGGCCCGGGCGCTCGCGCTGGCGCCTATCACAGGCCATCAACCGGCTCGTACAAGCCTTCTATAAGGGAGTCGACAAGAAACCGCTCAGGGATTGCACCGGCTACCCGGAGTAGCCAGGCGTACGCACTTTCAATCGCGCCATGTGGCGTCGGAACGAATGCCCGAATCCTGGCGGGCACGGCGTGGCCCCGAGTACGCTGCGGGTCAGGCCCGCCAGCCGAAGGGGGAAAGACGTGACCGAGCCCGTCCCACCGACGCCCACCCCCGAGCCGACGCCGCCACCGGATCCCGACCCGATCCCACCGCACACGCCGCTGGACCCATTACCGCCGGACCCGACGCCCAATCCAGTTGCGCGCCGCTAGCGCGTCGACCAACGTCTTCAGGTGCAGCCGCGGGCTCGACCCACATGGGTGCTCCCGCTGGGGAAGCGACCCTGGGGGGCGGAGACGGAGCCATCGGGCGCGGACTCACGGTCGCGCCGAGATCGTTCCGGCGAGCCGGTTGCCGCCGGTTCCCTGCCATTGCGCCCTGACGAAGCGGCGAAGGCCGTTCGGAAGCCTGCAAACGGCCTCAAAGCCGGTGGATTCCGCTCTCGTGACCGTGCCGGTGCAGCGCGTGCCGCTCGGCAAATATTCCATCTGAAAGGCGGTGCGCCCGATGTGCCCCGGTTGTACGAGCAGGT
This sequence comes from Actinomycetota bacterium, assembly GCA_046734795.1. Taxonomy (GTDB): domain Bacteria; phylum Actinomycetota; class Thermoleophilia; order Gaiellales; family Gaiellaceae; genus JBKPRX01. The sequence goes on along the minus strand of JBKPRX010000002.1, from coordinate 5,192 downwards.
CGGCGCGCACGAGCACACGCTGCGTGCCTGTGCCCTCTCCAACCATCGAGACGATTCCCTGCGTGACGCCTGTCACTTCCGAGATGCGCCCGTCGAGTCGCTCGCTGAAGCTGGCGACATTCCAGGATTTCGTGTGGAAGTGGAACGGGCCCACGCCGAGTGCGACGACCAGCGTGGCAAGAGCCGCCCCGGCGACGGCAACCCCAGGTGCCGACTTCTTCCCAGCCCACGATCGGTTTCTCCCGAACCGCCATACGGTCGCCGCGCCGACGGCTGCGGTCGAAAGGGCGTAAAGCGCTAGGAACCACGGTGCGCTGCGATCGGTCCCGCTCGCGATTCCGTGAATCGTCGCCAAGGTCCAAACCGCGAAGTTCAAATAGTGCGTGCGACGCCAGAATCGGTACGGAAGGCGATCGCGGTAGTGATTCGCGATGGCGAGAGCGATCAGTAACTCGGCCGCCACGATCCCGAAAGCCACCCACACCGGCCGGTAGCGCGAGACGAAGGGCACCACTATCGCCGCGAACGAGAACGGCAGCCATGCGTCGACGGCAATTGTGAGGACGTGGATGACGAGGAACGCTCCGACAAGCAGTCCCACGAAGCGGTGGACGTCCTCGAGCGCGTACTTCGGCCACCCGCGCGGCCGTGCGTTTCGGGCCATCGTCAAGCCGACCACGACAACGAAGCTCAGCAGGACGTAAGCAGCGATTCCGGCGGCACGGGCGGCGTACCAGTCGAGCGGGTTCGATGTCACGTGCATGCGTGCTCCGGAACGAGTGCGCGCCAAGCCGCGTTCGCGACGATTTCACCGTCCAGGGCAACGAAACGTGCGGGAATCCCCCGCTCGTCGAGCCACTCCGGCCCCTCGCCGTCGAGCAAGAAACCGGCCTTCGCCGCAAGGTCGGCAGCGAGACAGCTCGCGCCACATGTGCTGACCTGCTTCCACCGCGCTCTCGAGGGTCGCCCAGTGCGTGGATCGATCAGGTGATGCTGGACAAGACCGCCGCGGTACCAGCGGCGTCGATCAGTTCCGCTCGTCGCGAGGGCGCCGCGGACGAGCCGCACGACCTCCCGCTCCGGCAGCGAGACGACTGCACTGCCGCGTACGGCGATGTCCCCGCCCGCCGAGACGAATCCATCCCCAAGAAGAAGTGCGACAGCGTCATCGACGGTCTTGCCCTTCACGACACCGTTCAGGTCAAGCTGCACGCCGTAGGGGAAGGAGAGCAGCCGCCCGACCAGCTGCACGGCTCGCCAGTCACGGACGGGGACCGTTCGCGGAACGCGTCCATCGTCCCGGAGCCGGACGAAGTCCGCGGCGTAGCCGGCTGCTTCGAGCGCTGCGCCGACGGTCGGCACGACAAGGCCTTCGCTCTCGCGCGCGACGGCGAGTGCCGTCCCGAGCATCGACGCGAACTCCTCCGACACGTGAATCGGACGTCCCGCACGTCTATTGACGGAGTTGAGCTCGCTGTCGATGCGAAAGCGGCTGAAGATTCGATCGCGCGCAGCAAAGAGCGCCTCGACGGCCTCGCGCGTTTCCGTGTCGGCGCCGCCGATAACGATCTCGCAACCCATCGAGGTGAAGCGCTGCGTGCTCACGAGCTGTTCGTGCTGGCATCGGGAGGCGCGGTCGCGGGCGCGAGGACGCCCGCCTGAAGGAGGTTCTGGCGGAGGGCCTGATACAGCGGCTGGGGCATCGAAAGGGAACCGGTGCCATGCTTCGAGTGCCCGGCGTACGTCACGCGCGCGAGCGCCATGGTCCCCCCGAAGCCCACCACTGCAATGCCGGCGATCCATCGCTTCGCCGAGCGCGATCTCCGTCGCGTCGCGATCCGTCTCGACTCATGCGGGCCGTCGGGTCTGGCCACGCTGACAGTGAAGCTGTGACGGCTAAGAATTCGATGAGAGCGATGTCGGCTTAACCGCAGCTCAATCTCCCCATCAACGCGGCCGACTCCGACCGTGGGCTCGAGCCGGGGAGTTGTTCGCCCAAAGGCTTTGCGGTGACGACCCTTTGCGTTTCTGCCGCGGAGTTGCGTCCATGTGAAGCGCGTCAGTGAAGCTCTTCGATGCCCTAGTTCATGGGTACGATGGCTCGATGCGAACCGGCGGACCGGAGGGCAACGAGCGGCTCACCGCGACCGCTGCGGTCCTCGTCCTCCTCTTGCTAGCAGTGGAGGGCGCGACGATCCTCTTCATCCGGCCTCTCCTCACGCTTCACATGTTCATCGGGGTCATGCTGATCCCGGCCATTGGCCTGAAGCTCGCCAGCAACGGCTACCGTTTCATGCGCTACTACACCAGCCATCCGGCCTACCGAGAGAACGGCCCGCCCTGGCTCCCCATGCGGCTCCTCGCCCCGCTTCTCGTCGCCGCGACGGGGGTCGTGGTCGGCTCGGGCGCTTATCTGCTCGCGAGTGGCGAGCGGGCAGGAGCCTGGGTCGGCGTCCACAAGACGAGCTTCGTGGTCTGGCTCGCGCTCGCCTCGACCCATGTCATCGTCTACGTATGGCGGCTGCCCGGGCTGATCTTCGACCGTAGAGCCCCAGGCTTCGCCGTGCGCGTCAGCCTCGTCGGCGCGGCGCTCGTCATCGGCTTCTGGGTCGCCGACGAGACGACCCTCCACGACCGCTTCACGTAGAGCGGCTGTGCCCAAGCGGCCCGAGAACTGGTCGAAGGCCCGAGAACTGCCTACGAGTCATCGGCGCTTTCGCCCGGCTCGTTTTGGCCGGTTCAACCGCAGGCGTCTTGCGCCCGACTTCTCTTTTCTACCTACTTGGAAACAGGGGTCGCCCCTGATGCCGGGCTCGAAAAAGGTTCGTAGCCTCCGAGATAGGAAGGAGGCGAAGGACAATGAGACGCCATCTGAATCAGCTTCCGAACGAACTGCTTCTGCTCTCTGGGGCGGTCGCCTATTTTGTCGTCGGAGTAGCACTAGTCTTTTTCGCCGAGACCACGTCCGTGATTCCCTTCGCAATGATTGCGGTTGGAGCAGCGCTGGTCGTCATCTCATTCAATGATCGAGGCCGAGGTGGAACGGCGCGCTGAGTCCTCACCTAGCCGTCCAAGCCTCACCGCGCCCTTGCAACACCGGTGCACAGGCCTGGTGCGGATGTGCTCGGTGTGGGGCCCAAGGTTCTGATCAGAACCCCCTCGCGGAGCAGAGCAGGCCGGACACATCTGCCATGAAGGCGTTCAACTCGAGGGCTCGTCGGCAAGGGCTCGTACCCTGACTCCTCGAACCAGACAAGCCTCTCTTCGACGGCGCGCTTAGCGTGTCGATGTAGGAGAACGCCCGTCTTCGCCGGTAAGTGCTGGTGCTCCTTATCGTCGTGGCACTTTCCCGGGTCGTCGTGTGCTCGCCGCGGCGACCGCCGGTGGCGTCGGCATCAGCTCTCACTCGCGCCCGGCACGTCGTCTTCGTTACGTTTGCCAGACGTCGACCGGGGCGCCCGGCGCAGCTGGTGAATGCTCCCGGAAGGGGCTAACCTAGCGCCCTGCCCTTAATGCGGTGAGGAGGCACGGCGTGCGCGCGAGCTCCGCGAGGCTCTGCCAATGAAGAGGCAAATGTCGCCAGCGACGTGGGAAGGCGTCGTCATGCTCGTCGTCCTCACCGTGGCGGCCGTCACCGGCCTGATTGGTTGGTTCGTCGGTCACGAGATGGGTATCGCCTCGAGCAAGTCCCAGGGCGCCGCGACATCGGTGGCGAGCACGACGACTGCTCAGCCCGTGAGCGAGCAGGTGGCAGCCGGCGGGCATGATTTTGTCCAGTTCGCGTGTGCTCAGTGCCATGGTGAGCAGGGGCAAGGAGGTGTTTCTCCCGATGTGCCTGCGCTGACCGGAGCGGGTGATTTGACGGTTGCCCAACTCGAGCACATCATCAACCACGGCCTCGGAGAATCGGCAAACCCAACCAAGCCCTACATGCCGGTCTGGGGTGAGGTCGTCTCGAAGCAACAGGTTTCCGACCTCGTCGCCTACATTCGGGCCGGTCTACCTGCAGTAGTAGGGGCAGAGCCGTCGCTCGTCCCGACCGACCAAGGTGCAGCCGTCGCGGGCGCGGCGCTCTATGGCAAGTACGGGTGCATCAACTGCCACGGCCCGAACGGGCTTGGCGGCGTCCCGAACCCGCAATCGCCAGACAAGACGATTCCACCTCTCTCAGGCGCGGATTTTTTCAGCGAGTTCAACACCGACGCGAAGATCAAGGAGATCATCCGCACCGGCAGCGTCCTTGGCAGCGCTCCAATCGTGAGCATGCCGCACTGGGGTGGCATTCTCTCCAGCGATCAACTGGACGCGCTCGTCACCTACATCAAGACCTTGAAGACGGACTAGATGACGCGAACGCCGCAGCTCACCCAGCGCGGCTTCAAAGTCTTCAACCCGGATCTCCTCGGGCGTGCGTCATGGGCAAGGCCCCTAAGCGTTAGCGAGCGCGTACCCAAACTCTCCGCCTTCGAGCCACTCCGGGGCACAACAGCGTCCATGTCCACTTGAACCGCGGGATCCGAGCGCGGGATTGAGCTTCACTCGGCTTCTCTACTCCAGTCGTATTGCGGGCGTGCGATTCTCGGGCTGCCATCGATAAGTGGGCGCCACAGGTCGAGCGCTGCCGTGACGGTGGGCTCGAATGGGTTTTCCACGATGTCATCGAGGAAAACGTCGACCTCGGCTCCTTCGAAGACGAACACAACCTCGCCCGCGGAGAGGAAGGCGCTGTGCGCGGTCAGGCCACGGATGCCCGGGTCGAAAGGTGGCCCTGCGGCGAGGAGGTCGGCGGCGGCCTCTTCGGCGCCCGGCTTCAGGCGCGCGACGATTGCAACCTTGCGGATGGCCCTCTCCTCTCCTCGCGCTGCACGGGCAAAAGAAGGACCGGCCGGTGAGCACGCGCGAGCGCCGCGCGCACAACCGAAGCGCGGCCGCCTCCGAGCTCGCGTGACCACCCGAGGGCAATGAGATCGGCGTCAACTTCCTGGGCCAGCCGCGGGACGAGCTCCTCCGGATCGCCGACCCGTATCTCCAGCCGAACCGCGTCGAGCCCGGAGGGGCAGTAGCGCTCGAGGAACTCACGCGCCCACGCCTCGTTCTCGTGCTGAGCCTGATCGGTGAACGCCGGTAGCGATGCCTCATCGAGGACATGGAGCACCACGACCTCGAGATTAGCCTCCGCAGCGAGCTCAAGC
>JBKPRX010000001.1:0-11593 GCA_046734795.1 Actinomycetota bacterium | reverse complement strand
GAAGCAGCGAGGCTCAATCGACAGCTCGCCAGGGACGCGCCCGCGTCCTGAGTCTCCAAACCGAGATGCCGCAGTAATCTCCGCCCATGCGCGTGACGGTCCTGAACGGCGTCAACCTCGACGTGCTCGCAAAGCGCGATCCGTCGCTCTACGGTGGTCTCTCGCTGGAGGAGCTCGAAAGCCGGATCTACGAATGGGCGCGCGCGCTCGATCTCTCCGTCCAGTGCCGGCAGACAAACCACGAAGGCGAGTACGTCAAGTGGTGCCATGACGCATCGGAGAGCGCCGACGGGCTGATCGTCAATCCCGGCGCGTGGTCTCACTACTCGTATGCGATTCGCGACGCGCTCGAGCTCGTCGACGCGCCGATCGTCGAGGTCCATCTCTCGGACATCGAGACGCGCGAGGACTGGCGGCGGAACTCGGTCGTCGCCGAGCTGGCGCGTCATCGTGTGCTCGGCAAGGGCCCGGACGGCTACCGCGAGGCGCTCGAGTTCCTCGCCTCCCACGAGTCGTGAACGCGCGCCTCCAGAAGCTCGCCGAGCGGCTCGACGAGCCGTTGCTCGTCACGCATCCGACGAATGTCTTCTACCTCACCGGCTTCGAGAGCTCGAACTCCGCTCTTGTCGTCGAACCAGCACGCGTCCGCCTCTTCACCGACTTCCGCTATCGCGAAGCAGCGTCGCGCGTCGAAGGGGTCGAGCTGGTCGAGTCCGAGCGCAACATCACGCGCGGGCTCGCGACGACGCTCGCCGGACAACGCATCGGCTTCGAAGCGGAGCAGCTCACGTACGCGAGGTGGCAGACGCTTTCGGACGGCGGCGTCGACCTCGTTCCGACTCGAGGCGTCGTGGAGGCGCTCCGCGCCGTCAAGGACGAGGACGAGATCGCGCGAATCGCCCGAGCGGCCGAGATCGCAACCCGCGCTCTCGAGCGGTTGCTCGAGCAAACGTGGAGCGGGCGAACCGAGCGCGAGCTCGCGAACGAGCTCGAGCGGTTGATGCGCGAAGAAGGCGCCGACGACGTCGCGTTCCGGTCGATCGTCGCTGCGGGCACGAACGGCGCGCTGCCGCACGCGCATCCGGGCGCGCAGCGGATCGAGGCCGGAATGCTCGTGACGATCGACTGGGGCGCGAAGTTCGACGGCTATTGCTCCGACTGCACGCGCACGTTCGCCGTCGGCGCGATCGACGACGACCTGCGGCGCATCTACGACGTGTGCAGGACGACGCAATCGGAGTCGCTGTCCGCGGTCGAGCCGGGCCGCACCGGCGTCGACGTCGACGCGGTCGCGCGCGAGCACATCGCCGCTGCCGGGTACGGCGACGCATTCGGCCACGGCCTCGGCCACGGCCTCGGTCTGGAGGTGCACGAGGCCCCGACGCTGCGGCCCGAGTCGGAGGACACGCTCGCAGTCGGGAACATCGTCACCGTCGAGCCGGGCATCTACGTTCCGGGCCTTGGCGGGGTCCGCATCGAAGACCTGGTTGTGGTTCGAGAGGACGGGCCGCAGATCCTGACGTCGTTCCCGAAGGACCTTCGCGTCGTCGGCTAGAGTGCGCGCCCTCGTGGCCGAGACGGTCAACACGAATCAGTTCCGAAACGGCATGCACATCGAGCTCGAAGGTGCGCCGTGGCGCATCGTGGAGTTCCAGCACGTGAAGCCGGGCAAAGGCGGCGCCTTCGTGCGCACGAAGCTGAAGAGCCTTGGCTCAGGCGCGGTCGTCGACAAGACGTTCCGCGCCGGCGAGAAGTTCACGCGCGTCCACACGGAGGTCAAGAACGCGCAGTACCTCTACGACGACGGCAGCGACGTCCACTTCATGGATCAGGACACCTACGAGCAGTTCGCGGTTCCGCACGGCGACCTCGAAGACGAGCTGCCGTTCATGCAGCCCTCGAGCGTCGTGCAGATGCTCGCCGTCGACGGCAAGCCGTCAGGCGTGCAGCTGCCGGCATCTGTCGAGCTCGAAGTGACCGAGACGGAGCCGGGCGTCAAGGGCGACACGGTTTCGAACGTCACGAAGCCCGCAACGCTCGAGACAGGCGCGGTCGTCCAGGTGCCGCTCTTCGTCAACACGGGCGACCGAATCAAGGTCGACCCGCGCGAGAAGCGCTACATCAGCAGGGCCTAGTCCGCCGCACGCCGCACGCGCATGGCTGTGTCCGCTTGGTCGTCCTCGCTGCGCTCCGTCACCCGGTCCCGGCAAGGACTCATAGACACGACTTAGACCACAGGACAGGATCACACTCTGGACTTGTAGGCGGGGCTCTGGTCCGGAAACGTGGTTGTCTGTGCTCAATGCGTGAGCGGTCGCATGCTCGTCGAACGACGAACCAACGCCCGTTCATGCGTTTCGCTCCATAGCTGGGAGGTTCCACATGCGGAAGTTCTTGTTCTTGCTTGCCGCACTGGCGCTCGCGGTCGGCGGGTTCGCCGCCGTGACGGCAGTTGCCGGCCCAACGGACGGCCCATCCTCCACGGTGCCCGGATCGCCTGGGGACGACTGCTCGCACGGTGCGAGCAGCGCGCCGTGTCGGCCCGACCCGTCGACAAACGGCCAAGACTGTGAGGATCACGGAGCCGCGCGCGGCAACGAAGACCATTGCGGTCCCGGCACGACGACGGAGACGGGTCACACGACCACGGAGACGACGACGACGGGTCACACGACGACTACGACGGATACCGGCCACACGACGACGACGACGGATACCGGCCACACGACGACGACGACGGATACAGGTCACACGACGACCACGGTGGCTGGCCACTAGACGGCGGAACGACGTCGCCCGCGTCAGGCTCACACCGGCGAACTCGCGCATCCGACAGCCGAGATCGCTGATCGCTCAAACGGTGAAGGCTCCGCTGCGGGGCCTTCACCGCGTTCTGGGTCGACCGCCGATCGGAAGAGCGCCGGAAACCAGACGCGTTGCGGAAGCGCTACATCTCGCGCGCGTAGCTAGCCGGACGAGACGTGCTTGCGAGCCGAGCCGCATGCGCGCGCCGACCACCTCGATCTTGTCCGGGCTCGTCGGATTCTGGAGCTCGTGCTCGCGCTCGACGACTGCGAAGTATCACGGCATCGGCCGATCCTACGGTGCGTGGTCGCGATCACGGCTCAACCCGTGTCGGATGGCCCAGTTCCACGCAGCGAGATACGGGATTAGGACCGCTGCGATTGCTCCGAGCACGATCCAGAACTTCGCACTTCCGGGACGCCGACCGTGAGTGCTCCGAGCAAGGCGAGTCCGACCATAGACAGCACGGTTCGCACCCTGATCACCGCCAGCCTGCGGTCGCGGCTGAGCCAGCGACCGACGATGGACGGAGCTATGGCGAGAAACACGAGAACAAAAGCGAGGATTCGACCGGTTTCCACTTCCGCGGCGTCCTACCCGGAGTGCCATGCCGACAACCTCGTCGCCCAAGTCGCCAGCGTGTCGGGCATTCGGAGCGCGAGAAGCGTTCCGTCAGCCGCGCCTAGTCGCTCAAGCGAATTCGCCTACATCGAGTAGGGCGGCTCGGTCGGCGTGTGCTCGACGCGAGATGCCTGCCTCGCCTGCGTCGCACTTGCGTTGACGAGGTACGCGGGTACGAACGTGCCGAGCAGCAGTTGGAGCGGCCAGAGGAGTGCTGCGATGGTTGGGATCGCGATCCCAGTCGGGTCACTGGCCGGCTGCGGAATGAAAAGACCCGAGGCGGCGATCTCGAGAACGCCTCCGATGACCAGTGCGAACAGTGCGGTGGCGTAACTCGTTCGAAAGCCGAAGAGGCCGACGCCGATGGTGACGCCGACGGCTGCGAACAACGCGTAAAGGACGACGAGCGTTACTGCGAGTCCCCAGCGGTGGTCTATGTGGCGTGACGACCCGGCGATCAGTCCATAGGCCACAGGAGAGACCAGCGTCCCGACCAGCGTGCCTGTGACGATCCCGCTCACCCAGACGATGACCGCCGCACGTAGCAAACCGAGTTGTGCCGCCATCCCAGGAGCGTCGACGGCCGAAGCAGGACGCGACCCGCACAAACAGTCGGACCAACCGAGACCTTCGACTAAATCGGATGAACCTAGGCTGCCGCCGCCCGGAAGCAGTCGACCGTGTGGTCGTCGACCATCCCGACTGACTGCATGAACGCGTAGCACACCGTCGGCCCGACGAAGCGGAAGCCGCGGCGCTTCAGCTCTTTGCTCAGCGTGCGCGAGAGCGGCGTCTCCGCCGGAACCTCCGCGAGCGTGCGCGGGCGGTTAACGATCGGCTTGCCGTCGACGAACGACCAGAGGTACGCGTCGAGCGAGCCGTGCTCACGCTGGACGTCGAGCACGCGCGTCGCGTTTGCGATCGCCGACTCCACCTTCAGCCGGTTGCGGACGATGCCCGGGTCCTGCAGGAGCTCTTCCGCGTCGAGTGCCGCGACGGCGGCCGGATCGAAGCCGCAGAAGGCACGCCGGTAGTTCTCGCGCTTGCCGAGGATCGTCCGCCAGGAGAGGCCCGCCTGCGCGCCTTCGAGTACCAAGAGCTCGAAGAGGGCTCGGTCGTCGTGCTGCGGCGTTCCCCATTCCTCGTCGTGATAGGCCGCATAGAGCGGATCGCCGGTCGGGACCCACGCGCAGCGGATCGGCTGCAACGCGTTCACGGGCGCTAACGTCTCACATCTGGATGCCGAGCCTCGTCGACACGACGATCAGGCTGCTGGGGCAAGAGCCGCTCGCAGGACTTGTCCCGACTGCGGAGCAACTCCGGATCGCCGAGGTTCTCGACGGCGCGGGCTTCGCGTACCTCGAGGTCTCGGGCGGCGGCTGCTTCGACACCGCCGTGCGGCGCGGCGTCGAGAGCCCGTGGGAGCGAATCCGCGCGCTGAAGGCGCGTACGAAGACGCCGCTCGGGCTTGCGCTCCGTGGACGTTTCCTCGTCGGCTCGCGGCCGGTCGACGGCGACTTCAGCCGACGGTTCGTCGCCTCGGCCGCCGAGAGCGGCATCGATGTCTTCCGGCTTCACGATCCGCTCAACGACGTGTCGAACCTGCGTGAAGCCGCCGAAGCGATCGTCGCGGCCGAGCGTGACTTCGAAGCCGGCCTCGTCTACAGCCCCGGTCGAACCGGCGAGACCGACGTGCTGCTCGAGCGCGCGCGGCAGCTGCCCGAGCTCGGCGCGGTTCGCGTCCTCCTTCACGACCCGACCGGCGCGCTGCAACCGCACAAGGCAGACGAGCTCGTTCGTTCGCTCGCGGAGGCGAGCGGCTTGCCCGTCGGCGTGTACTTGCAGGGAGCGAGCGGAACCGCGTTCGCATCGGCGCTCGCCGCGGCGCAGGCCGGCGCGCAGGTGATCGCGTGCTCGGTGTATCCGCTCGCGTTGACGGTGCACCGCGTGTCGGGCGAGGTGATCGCCGACGCGCTCTGCGCGGTTGGCCTCGATCCGCTGGTCGACGTCGCGAAGCTCTGGGAGGCCGCGGACTTGATCGACGAGCACATCGGCGACCAACCCGTCCAGCCTGTCGCGCCCGGTATCGCGGTACGCGCTGCGCAGCACGACCTGCCCGCCGGGCTCGTTGCGGCACTCGAGCAGAACCTCCGCGGCTCGGGCTCTTCGGATCGGCTCGACGAGACGCTGGGCGAGCTCGAGCGCATCCGCGCCGAAGCCGGGTGGCCGCCGCTGGCGCCGCCGATCGGCCAGATTCTCGCCTCGCAAGCACTGCTCAACGTCCTCTCGGCGAGCCGTTACGTCACCGTCGTCGACGAACTGCGTGCGCTCGTCGAGGGACGCTTCGGCACGCCGCCCGGTCAGATCGATCCCGCCGTTCATCGCGCCGTGACGCTCACGACCGATCCGGACAGCGTCGAGAGCGTCGACGCCCCGACTCTTCGCGAGGTGCGTGCGCACGCGGGCGGACTCGCATCGAGCGAGGAGGAGCTTTTGCTGCTCGGTCTCTTCGGCGAGGATGCCGAACAGCTGCTGCGAGCGATTCGAGGTCGTGCAAGCCGAGACGACGACGCGCTCGCCGGAGTCGACCAGAGCCGCACAGAGCGCATCCGCGAGATCGTGCGCATCGTCCAGGAGACCGGGATCGGCGAGGTCACGGTCGACGAGGGCGACATGCGCATCTCGGTGCGACGCACCGCCGACGAGACCGATCTGCCGCCGGCCGGGCCACTCGCCCCTGCGGAGCCGGCGATCGCCTCGGCCGCAGCGATCCCGACGAACGGGCTCGTGCGCATCGAGTCGCCGATGGTCGGCACGTTCTACCGCGCCCCCGAGCCCGGAGCCTCGCCGTTCGTCCAAGAGGGCGACGCAGTCGCGGCCGGGCAAACGCTGTGCATCCTCGAGGCGATGAAGCTGATGAACGAGGTGAAGGCCGAGATCGACGCGGTGGTGCGCGGGATCCATGTGGGCAATGCGGAGCCGGTCGAGTTCGGCCAGCTGCTCTTCGAGCTCGAGCCTCTGCCGGGTCGCCCGCTCGACGCCGTCTGATGTTCTCGCGTGTCCTCGTAGCGAACCGCGGCGAGATCGCCGTGCGCGTCATCCGCGCGCTGAAGGAGCTCGGCATCGAATCCGTCGCGGTGTACTCGACTGCGGACGAAGGCGCGTTGCATACGCGGCTCGCCGACCGCGCAGTGCGTATCGGCCCGCCGCCCGCGACGCAGAGCTACCTCAACATCCCCGCGATCGTCGCCGCTGCGAAGACCACGAGCTGCGAGGCCGTGCATCCCGGCTACGGCTTCCTCTCGGAGAATCCTGAGTTCGTTCACGCGTGCACGAGCAACGACCTCGTGTTCGTCGGGCCCGACGCTGACGTGATGGCGCGGATGGGCAACAAGGTGCGCGCGAAAGCGGAGCTCGCTGCGGCGAACGTGCCGCTCGTTCCCGGCAGCGAGCAGCCCGTCTCGTTCGAGGAGGCGCAGACGCTCGGCCGCGAGCTCGGCTTTCCGCTGCTCCTGAAGGCCGCCGCAGGCGGCGGTGGCCGCGGCATGCGCCGCGTCGACGGTCCGGCAGAGCTCGAGAGCGCCTACGCGCAGGCAGCCGCGGAGGCGCAGGCCGCGTTCGGAAGCGGCGCGGTGTACCTGGAGAAGGTGATCGAGCGCGCGCGCCACGTCGAGGTCCAGGTTCTCTGCGACTCGCAAGGCAACGTGCTGACGCTTGGAGAGCGCGAGTGCTCGATCCAGCGGCGGCACCAGAAGCTCGTCGAGGAATCGCCGTCGCCTGCGCTCGATGCCGAGACGCGCGAGGCGATGGAGGAAACCGTCGAGCGCGCGTGCAAGGCGATCGGCTACCAGAACGCAGGCACGTTCGAGTTTCTCCTCGGCGCCGACGGCGCGTTCTCCTTCATCGAGCTGAACGCGCGCCTGCAGGTCGAGCATCCGGTGACCGAGCTCGTGACGAGGCTCGACCTCGTGCGGCAGCAGCTTGCGATCGCAGCGGGAGAGCGGCTTCGGCTCAGCGGCCGAGCGCCGCGAGCGGGGCACGCGATCGAGATTCGCATCAACGCGGAGGATCCGGCCCGCGCGTTCGCCCCCGCGCCCGGCACGCTCACGCGCTGGCGGCCGCCTCTCGGGCCTGGCGTTCGCGTCGACACATTCGTCGAGGAAGGGACGACGATCTCACCGAACTACGACTCGTTGATCGCGAAGCTGATCGTGTGGGACGAGACGCGTCCGGCGGCGATCGAGCGCGCCCTGCGCGCGTTGCACGAGCTCGAGGTCGAAGGGGTCCCGACGACACGCGAGGTCGCAATCGAGATCCTCGCCTCGGCCGAGTTCCGAAGCGGCGACTACTCGACCTCCTTCCTCGACGACATGGCCGCGCAACTGCCGGCGCTCACGCAACGATGACCGTGATCGTCGAAGATCCCACCGGGAATGTCACCGTGGCAGATTCGGTCTTGACCCAAATCGTCGTGAGGGCGGCGGAGTCCGTCGACGCAGTGCGCGTTCGCCGGCCTCGCCGCAACGTCGACGTCACCCTCGAGGGCGGACGCGTTCGAGCGTCGCTCGCTCTCGCCGTTTCCCATGGAACGGTTCTGCCTGAGACCGCACGCGCGGTGCAGTCGCGCGTTGCAGAGGCGCTGGCGCAGATGTGCGACGCGCAAGTCGAGAGCGTCGACGTCATGGTGGAGGAGGTCGGGTGATGACGCTCTCCCGGCGAGAGGCGCGACGCGCGGCTGTGTTCCTGCTCTACCAGTCCGACGTGACCGGCAGGCCACTCGGCGAGCTCTACGAAGGCGAAGTCGACGAGTACGCACGCAGCATCGCCGAAGGGGTGGCCGCCGCGTCGGAGACGCTCGACGCGCGCATCACCGCGGCTGCCGACGAGTGGACCGCCGACCGCCTCGGTGCGGTGGAGCGAAACGTGCTGCGCGTCGCGATTCACGAGCTCGACGGCGACGAGGTGCCGGTCGAGGTCGCGATCGACGAAGCGGTAACGCTCGCCAAGCGCTACGGCGCCTCCGACGAGGCCGGACGTCTCGTCAACGGAATCCTCGGACGGATCGCCAAGGATCGAGAAGCCGTATGAGCGCCGGCGCCGACGACGCGATCACGCGCGCCGAGCAGCTCCTCGCGGAGGTCGAGGCGACGCGCGCCGAGCTCGAGCGCGTCGCCGCGGGCAGCGACCCCGACAAGGCGCTCGAGGTGCTCGACCGGTTGGCCGAGCTCGCGAAGCAGGTCGAGGAAGAGCTGCAACGCGCACAACGCGAGAGCGAGGCCGATGCGAGCGCCTGACGAGCTGCGCGTCCTGGCGGAGTCGTATCTCCGTGAGCTCGCGCTCTCGCCCGACCTGCATGGGCAGGCGGAGTCGGTGCGCTATGCGGTCGAGAGCCCGGGCAAGCGCGTGCGTCCGGTGATCTGCCTTGCGACCGCAGAGGCGGCCGGTGCGGAAGCGGAAGCTGCGTTGCCTGCGGCGGCCGCGCTCGAGCTCGTCCATTGCTTCTCGCTCGTGCACGACGATCTGCCCGCGCTTGACAACGACGAGGAGCGGCGCGGCCAGCCGTCCACTTGGGCGGCGTACGGCGAGGCTGTCGCGATTCTCGCCGGCGACGCGTTGCTCGCTGAGGCGTTTCGGCTCGCGCTCTCGTACTCGACGCCGCACGTGGCGCGCGAGCTGGCGCAGGCCACACTCGGCATGATCGGCGGCCAGTACCTCGATGTCACAGACACCGGACCTGATCGGGCGACGCTCCATCGCCTGAAGACCGGCTGCCTGTTCTCCGCGTGTGTCGGCCTCGCGCTCTGGGTTGCCGACGTTCCGGAGCTCGAGCAGCGTTCGTGGCGCGCGTTCGGCGACGAGCTCGGCCTCCTGTTCCAGATCGTCGACGACATCCTCGACGGCGACGGCTACGTCGCGAGCGACGGAGTGGACGGCGCCCGGAAGCTCGCCGACGAAGCGGCCGACCGCGCACGTGCGCGGCTCGACGAGATCGACGCCGATACAGACGTGCTCGCGTCGATCGTCGACGATCTCGCCGTCCGGACGGCGTGACCGCTCGCGCCGACTGGTTCGACGGCTTCTTCGAAGGCGAGTGGCTCGACTACCTCGCTCTGCCGAGCGACGCGGAATGGACCGAGCAGCAGCCCGGCTTCGTCGTCGAGCAGCTCGCGCTTTGTGACGGCGCGCGCGTGCTCGATCTCGCGTGTGGGCGCGGACGTATCGCGATCGCACTTGCCCGCCGCGGCTGTCGCGTGACGGGCGTCGATCTCAGCCCGCGGTCGCTCGAGCTCGCTCGAGCGGATGCCGACGCGGCCGGAGTGACGCTCGAGCTCGTCCGATGCGACATGCGCGACGTCGCCGACGAGGACGCCTTCGACGCCGTCGTCTGCGTCTTCAGCTCGTTCGGGTACTTCGACCACCAGGCTGACGACGAGCGCGTGCTCGCAGCGGTCGCGCGGGCGCTCGTGTCCGGCGGCCGCTTCTTGCTCGACACGATCAACCCGATTGCCCTCGCGCCGAACTACGTCCCACGGGAGTGGCGTCAGTTCGACGACGGCACGGTTCTCCTCGAGGAGCGGTCGTACGACCACCTCCGCGGCCGCCACGACTCGACGTGGACGTTCGTGCGCGCCGACGGATCGAGATCTGAGCGGCGGACGTCGATCCGCGGCTACACGGCGGTCGAGCTCGTCTCGATGCTGCACGCTGCCGGCCTCGAGGTCGACGGCGCGTGGGGCAGCTGGGACGGAACCGAGCTCGGCGACGGTCACCGCACGATTCTGCGCTCGCGAAAGTGAAGAAACGCGTCGACGTCCTGCTCGTCGAACGGGGCCTCGCGGAGTCGCGCTCGCAAGCGCAGGCGTTCGTGCTCGCAGGTCTCGTCCCCGGATACGACAAGCCGGGCACGCAGATCGACGAGACCACGCCGCTGACCGTGACGGCGCGCGACGAGTACGTCTCGCGGGGCGGCCGGAAGCTCGCGCACGCGCTCGAGGTCTTCGCCGTCGAACCGGCAGGCCGCGACTGCATCGATGTGGGCGCATCGACGGGCGGATTCACCGACGTTCTGCTGCAGCGCGGTGCGCGGCGAGTGATCGCCGTCGACGTCGGCTACGGCCAGCTCCATCCACGCCTGCGCGAGGATCCGCGCGTCGTGGTGCTCGAGCGGACGAACGCGCGTGAGCTGCGCGATCTGCCGTTTGCGCCGGCGCTTGTCGTCTGCGACGTCTCGTTCATCTCGGTGCGAACTGCCCTTCCGCCGGTGCTCGCACTTGCGGCACCGACTTGGGAGGCGGTTGTGCTCGTTAAGCCGCAGTTCGAGGCAGGTCGCGCGGACGTCGGCAAGGGCGGCGTCGTCCGCGATCCCGCCATTCACCGGCGCGTGCTGCAAGAGGTCGGCCGGGCCGCAGTCGATTGGGGGGCGGAGGTTGCGGGCGTCGTAGACTCAGGCCTGCCCGGGCCGAAGGGGAACCGGGAGTTCTTCCTTCACCTCCGCCAGAGCGACCGACCGAGCCTGCCCGATGACTTCGACGATCGCATCGACGACGCACTCGCCGCGCGCGATTGAACGCGCGACGATCCTGACCCACGGACAGGCGGAGACGATCGGTCCTGCGCTCGAACGTCTCGCGCCGGTCGCGGCCGCGCATGGTGTCGAGCTCCGCTTCCCGGCCGACGAGCGCGAGAAGCACGATGTCGCCGCAGGCGACGGCGACCCGCTCGACGTCGACATCGCGGTCGTGCTCGGCGGCGACGGGACGATGCTGCGCGCGCTCGCACGTTTCCTCGGTACGGGCATTCCGGTGATCGGCGTCAACTTCGGCCGCGTCGGCTTTCTCGCTTCGGTTGCACCGGAGACGCTCGAGACCGATGTCGCGCGTGTCTTCGCAGGCGAATACGAGATTGCCGAGCTGCCGACCGCCGAGCTCGAGGTCGCAGGCGAGCGGCATGTGGCGATCAACGACGTCGTTGCCACGAGCGCGACGCTCGGCCGCATGGTCGAGCTCGAGTGGGCAGTCGGCGGCGAGGATCTCGGGCGCGTGCCGTGCGACGGTCTGATCTGCGCGACGCCGGCCGGGTCGACTGCCTACAACCTGTCGAACGGCGGCCCGGTGCTCGTGCGTGGCATCGAAGCTCTCGTCGTCACGTTCGTCGCCCCGCACGCACT